>NZ_JBVIFS010000004.1:0-3302 GCF_055571215.1 Streptomyces sp. NPDC030995 | reverse complement strand
GTGGCGCCGGGGCTGCCGCTCGGGCCGGGGGCTCCGTCGGGGCCGGGAGCACCGGTCGGGCCGGGGGCACCGGTGGGGCCGGGTGCGCCGGGGCTGCCGCTCGGGCCGGGGGCTCCGTCGGGGCCGGGAGCACCGGTCGGGCCGGGGGAACCGGTCGGGCCGGGGGAACCGGTCGGGCCGGGCTCACCCGTCGGGCCAGGCGAGCCGGTCGGGCCGGGAGGCCCGCTCGGTCCGGGAGGCCCAGGCGGGCCAACGGCGCAGGCCGCCCTCGTGATGGTGTTGGTCTGCAGCGTGACCGCGGCATTGCGCGCCAGGGCGCGGCCTTCGATCACGGCGCCAGTGTTCACCGTGATGGACGCCAGGGCCAGGATGTTGCCCTTGAACTGGGTGGTCGTGTCGATGGTGGCGGAGCTGCCCACCTGCCAGAACACGTTGCAGGCATTCGCCCCCCTGATGAAGGCCACGACGCTGTTCGGTTCCGTGATCAGGGTCGAGGGGACCTGGAAGATGAAGACGGCGTCGGGGTTGTTCTGGCCGTCGAGAGTGACCGTTCCGGTGAGGTGCATTGTCGACGAGGCCGTGTAGACGCCGGGCGCCAGCGTCAGTCCGCCGATATCGGGCGGAGTGGCGGTGCCAGGTCCCCGGCTTGCCGCGTCGTTGTAGGCGATGACGAGGTCGGACTTCGCCTGAGCGGCGGCGGCGTCGGTGATGTGCTGCGTTCCGTTGACGATGCCGGGCGGAAAGCCGGTTACCGATGTGCCCGGGTGGAGCCCCAGATCTCCGTTGATGATGGTGTTGCCCGTGTTGGTGATCGTTTCACCGGCCAGGACCGCGTAATTGGTGGCGGTCCCCAGCCCCACGGGGGCTTCCAGGGCGTGAGCGAGGTTCGGGGCCAGGGTGGCCGCTGCCAGCAGCGCTGCGGGGAGCACGGCGAGGGCTGCCCGTTTGAGCATATTGCGTTGAGGCCTTCTGTCGGGTGGACCCGACCGGATGACGTCCAATGCCATAGCAGGACCTTTCTTGTTGCTTCGGGTCTCAGTCCTCCCGAAGGAGGGTCCCGAGCGCCCGCGACGATGGCGACTCAGGGCCGCAAGCCCCCTGCCTGCGCCGGCGCGCAGGCTCCCCGTGAGCGGGGACCGAGAGCGACTCCCTACCCGTGGTAGTGATACGCCGTCACGCGGGAGTAGTCACGCATATTTCACAGCAATAGGCCGCAAATCATAAAAAATGGTCTATGTGAGTGACATGGCGTCAGGGAGCCGTACGTGCCGCCGCCCGTGCGAATCTGCTGAGTCGTCAAAGTGGAGAGCGCGTCGGCGCCGCCTACCGTCGCATCGCTGAACCGGCGGGCAATCTCGTGGGTGACGGCGCACCGCCGGGGGTCGTGCTCCGCCGCGGCAACGACACGGTCGCACGGCTCAGCGGCGGAGCCCTGGAAGTCGACGCCGCCCCCCGGGCGTCGGTTTTCGCCGCCTGCCAGATCAGGTGGCGCGCCCGTAGCGGACACTTCCGCTCCAGATTCTTTCCAGTCGCACTCGTGTGCCTGGGCGCGGAGCGTGCCAGATTCTGTCGTGGCCGGCGTAGATGCCCACATGGCCCATGGTCGCGCCTTTGGGGAAGAAGACCAGATCGCCCGGTGCGCGATGGCTCCGCGGAATGTGGCGGGTGTGCTCGTATTGCTGCCCGGCCGTGCGCGGTAGTCGTCTGCCGACCTGCCGGAAGGCGTAGAGCGTCAGGCCGGAGCAGTCGAAGCGTTTGGGTCCCGTCGCCCCGTAGGCATAGGGGGCGCCCTTCTTGGAGGCGGCCACGGCGACTGCCCTGATGCCGTACGGCGCGGCCGTGTCGGCCTGGGCGGCGGGTCCGGTCGCCGTGCCGGTGGTCAGGAACAACAAGAGGAGGAAGAGGACATGGGCTCTGGGTGTGCGGTAAACGGGCCGTCGGTTCTGCAGGGCCTTATCGGAATCCGTCCTGGAGTGGGGAATGGCGATACCTCCGCATCCGGATGCAAGGAACAGTCAGTCGGAGCCGGGGAGATCAGGCTTTCGGTGACATGTGTGCCGGCTCTCGACAGCCGTCCAGTTTTCTCCGATGGATTTCGCTCTTCGTCATCGGACACCGCGTGGCCTGTCCCGGTTCTGCAACGAATCCGAGATGGTATTGAGAAATGATTCTCCGCGAGTCGGTTACCGAATGCAGGGAACATCCCGGCAACGGCGCGGCTCAGAGCCAGCCCTGCTGGGCCGCCTTCAGGCCGGCCTCGAAGCGGCTGGTGGCGTGGAGGCGTTCCATCAGCGCGGACATCTGGCGGCGGACGGTACGCAGGGACACTCCGAGGCGTTTGCCGGCCGCTTCGTCCGTCATGCCCGAGGCCAGCAGTCTGAGGAGTTCGAGTTCGCCCGCGGAAGGGCTGGAGCCGGTGGGGCGGGGGCGGTCCGCGCCGAGGGGGACGGCGGAGTCCCAGGTCTGCTCGAACAGGGTCAGGAGTGACGCCACGATGGCGGGCGCGCTGGTGCACAGCGCGCTACCGTGCGCCTGGCGACCCGGATGGGCGACCTGATCGACGGCCTGCTCACCCGCGCCCGGATCACGGCCGGCGTCAGCGCCCCCGACCGCCAGCCCATGCGCCTGGACCAGCTCGTCGAAGCGGTCGTCGACGACACCGAGACCGGCGAGCACCGCGTGACCGTACACACCGAACCCGTCGTCGTGGTCGCGGACCCCGACCTCCTGCGGCGGGCCGTGGCCAACCTGCTCGGCAACGCCCTCGTCCACGGCCACGCCCCCGGCCAGCTGGCGGAGGTCGAGCTCACCGTGACCGCCGACGGCACGCTGACCGTCGACGACGCCGGGCCGGGCGTACCCCGGGACCTGGCCGACTCGCTCTTCCAGCGCTTCCGGAGCAGCGGCTCCGCCGCCGGCTCCAGCGGCCTCGGCCTCTCCATCGCCTCCTGGGTCGCCCACGCCCACGGCGGCACCCTCGACGTCGCCACCAGCCCGCGCGGCGGCGCCCGCTTCACTCTCCGCCTGCCGCCTCGGACGAAGTAGCGCGGTCCGGCCTTCAGGCGGTGGGCTCGAGGAGGCTTTCCGCCCGGCCGCATCGGCTGATCCGTGGTCGCGTGCGGGACATGCCGGCCCGGCCGATACCGACCGGCACACTCGGCTCAGGCCGAGGCCGACGGGTCGGCGGATCCGGCGGCGCGGCGGTATTCGGCGTTGATGCGCTGGGCTTCCTCGAGCTGGTCTTCGAGGATGACGATGCGGCAGGCGGCCTCGATGGGGGTGCCCTGGTCGACGAGTTCCCG
>NZ_JBVIFS010000003.1:350984-455754 GCF_055571215.1 Streptomyces sp. NPDC030995 | reverse complement strand
CGTAATCGGGTGCACACACACTTAGAGCGGGCACACCATGTCGGAATAAGACCGGTGCGCCACAACGTCCTCGCTGTGTTGTTGCCTGCAAGCACCCCGAAACCGGAGCCTTACAGGTCTTTTTCAAAGGAACCTCATCCACCGAAGTGGACGGGGTATCAACTTCTGGCGTTGATTTTTGGCACGCTGTTGAGTTCTCAAGGAACGGACGCTTCCTTTGTACTCACCCGCAGCAACATTGGCTGGGGCTTTCCTCCGGGCTTTCGTTCTGTTCTTGCGTTTCCGACTCTATCAGACTCTTTCGTGTCCGACTTCCTCGGCGCTTTCCAGGTTCTCGCTTTCGCGTTTCCCTTTCCGGCGGTTCCGACTCTATCAGCGAATTTCCATCTCTCTGACCACTCTCCGCATTCCCAAAAGGGCATGCAAAAAGGAGACTGAGATCAAGATCAATGCTGAAGAGGAGGAGTCCCGTCCATCCGGCGTTCGCGAGAAGTTCACACGAGCCGTCCTGGCAGGAGTCACGACAGTACAGGCCCCGTGGTGCCCAAGCAAATCGATTCAGGCGTATGGTCTAGTCCACCGGTCTAGTCCACTAGTCTCCGTGCCTAAGGGTCAGCCCGTGATCGAGACCAACATACGGGCGAACCCGAACATCTAGTGACTTATCCTTCTGAAGAGTACGCCGTTCGCAACAGGCAGTGACGGCGACACGATGAGCCCCACCCCTGGGAGGCCCCCATGACCAGCGTGACGTCCCCACTTGCCGGGCGCGCCATCGGACTCGCGGCAGTGCCCGATCCGGTGTTCTCCGGCGCGATGGTGGGACCGGGCACCGCTATCGATCCTGTGCGTGAGCCCTCGGAGGCGGTGTCCCCCGTCGATGGGGTGGTCGTCTCCTTGCACCCGCACGCGTACGTAGTCGTCGACGGTGAGGGCCACGGTGTACTCACGCACCTCGGCATCGACACGGTTCAGCTCAACGGCGAGGGCTTCGAGCTGCTCGTCAACAAGGGCGACACCGTCACCCGCGGCCAGGCCGTCATCCGCTGGAACCCCGCTGCTGTCGAGGCCGCCGGCAAGTCGGCGATCTGTCCCGTCGTGGCTCTCGAGGCGACGGCCGACTCCCTCTCCGACGTCGTCGAGTCCGGCGACGTGAAGGCTGACGACGCGCTCTTCAGCTGGCAGTGACGCTTCCGCCCGCAGAGGCGAGTCGGACATCCACCGCGGCGGCTCGGCCCGCCGCTCAATCGGAGACGGGTGAAATGGAGACAACGCTGCGAGGCGTCGGCGTGAGCCACGGTGTGGCGATCGGCGAGGTGCGGCACATGGGCACGGCTGTTCTCGAGCCGCCGGCCAAGCAGATCACCGCGGACGAGGCGGAGCGCGAGCAGGGGCGCGCCCGTCAGGCCGTGAGCGCTGTGGCGGCCGACCTGATCGCGCGGGGCCAGCTGGCCGGTGGCGAGGCCCAGCACGTGCTCGAGGCTCAGGCGATGATCGCTGAGGACCCCGAGCTGATGGCGGACGTCGACCGGCGGATCGCCGTCGGCAGCACCGCCGAGCGCGGGGTGTACGACGCGTTCGCCGCCTACCGCGATCTGCTCGCGGGGGCCGGGGAGTACATGGCCGGCCGGGTGGCCGACCTGGACGACGTACGCAACCGCATCGTGGCGCGGCTGCTCGGTGTGCCGATGCCGGGTGTGCCCGACAGCGACGAGCCGTACGTACTGATCGCGCGGGACCTGGCTCCTGCCGACACGGCTCTGCTCGACCCGGCGCTCGTCCTTGGTTTCGTGACCGAG
The DNA here is from genome assembly GCF_055571215.1 of Streptomyces sp. NPDC030995. NCBI lineage: Bacteria > Bacillati > Actinomycetota > Actinomycetes > Kitasatosporales > Streptomycetaceae > Streptomyces > Streptomyces sp. NPDC030995. The sequence continues at coordinate 453,955 of NZ_JBVIFS010000003.1, read as the reverse complement.
GAGGGCGGGCCGACCAGCCACAGCGCGATCCTCGCGCGGGCGCTGGGCGTGCCGGCGATCGTGGCGCTGCCGGGTGCCGGTGAGATCGCCGAGGGCACCGTGATCGCCGTGGACGGCAGCACGGGTGACCTGTTCGTCGACCCGTCGCCGGAGAAGCGGGCCGAGCTGGAGGCCGCGGCCGCCGAGCGCAAGGCCGCGCTCGCCGCCTCGTCCGGTCCGGGTGCGACGTCCGACGGTCACAAGGTGCCGCTGCTGGCCAACGTCGGCGGTCCCGCGGACGTGCCGGCGGCCGTCGAGGCCGGGGCCGAGGGTGTGGGTCTGTTCCGCACCGAGTTCCTGTTCCTGGACGACAGCAAGAAGGCGCCGTCCGAGGAGAAGCAGATCGAGTCGTACCGCAAGGTGCTCGAGGCCTTCCCCGAGGGGCGTGTCGTCGTGCGCGTGCTGGACGCCGGCGCCGACAAGCCGCTGGACTTCCTGACTCCGGGCGACGAGCCGAACCCGGCGCTGGGTGTCCGCGGGCTGCGTTCGCTCCTGGACCACCCGGACGTGCTGCGTACGCAGCTCACCGCGCTGGCCAAGGCGGCAGAGGGTCTGCCGGTCTACCTCGAGGTCATGGCACCGATGGTCGCCGACCGCATCGACGCCAAGGCCTTCGCGGACGCCTGCCGCGAAGCGGGGCTCAAGGCGAAGTTCGGCGCGATGGTGGAGATCCCCTCCGCCGCGCTCCGGGCGCGCTCCATCCTGCAGGAAGTCGAATTCCTGTCGCTGGGCACCAACGACCTGGCCCAGTACGCCTTCGCCGCCGACCGTCAGGTCGGCGCCGTCTCCCGGCTCCAGGACCCGTGGCAGCCGGCGCTGCTCGACCTCATCGCCATGTCGGCCGACGCCGCCAGGGCCGAGGGCAAGAGCTGTGGTGTCTGTGGTGAGGCCGCTTCCGATCCGCTGCTGGCCTGTGTGCTGACGGGTCTGGGTGTCACCTCCCTGTCGATGGGTGCCGCTTCGATTCCGTACGTGCGGGCGACGCTCGCCAAGTACACGCTGGCCCAGTGCGAGCGTGCCGCGGCGGCCGCTCGCGCGGCGGACAGCGCCGAGGAGGCCCGCGTGGCCGCCCAGGCGGTGCTGTCCGGGGAGTAGCCGGACGGTGTGCTGTGGATCGAGGGGCCCTCGCCGGTGGCGAGGGCCCCTCGGTCGTCCGGGCGGGCGCCTAGGGCCTGTCTTTCGGATCAGGCCCGGCCTGATCCGAAAGACAGGCCCTAGTGGTGGGGCCCGGGGTCGTCGACCTCGTAACCGGGGCAGTATTCGACGCCCGGTTCGGGGGCGACGGGGTCTCCGGTGTCGGCGTCGGTGCAGTAGGCGTTGAAGACGGCCGCGGCCGACAGGGCGGTGAGGCGGCCCCGGTCCAGGCGCCAGCCGTGGACCCGGTCCCGGTGGCCCTCGGTGGTGCTGCGCGCCACCAGTCCCCCGGGTCCGCCGAGGGCGAGCCCGGCGGCCAGCACGGTCACGAAGTCGAGCCCGTCCCGGCCCTCGATCCGGGGCGGCGCGTCCGGATCACCGGTGGTGTCGGCGTGGAGGACGGCGACGAGCTGTTCCGCCTCGGTCGGGATGCTGCAGACGAAGTGGTGGTGGCCGGGTCCGGCGCCGGCCACGAGGCGTTTGAGCGCGTCGGAGGCGCGGTCGAAGGAGGCCTGGCCGATGTCCTCGCCGCAGTCCGCGCAGGTGCCGACTCCCGCGAGGAGGGTGGTGGCGTACTCCCAGGTGGCCTGGCGCACCGCCTCGTCGACGAGGAGCGGGACGAGTTCGTCGATGGGCTGGCCGCTGTAGGGCAGTACGGCGCCGCTGCCGGCGAGTTCGGCCGTGAAGCGGGTGCGGGTTTCGGCGGTGTCCGGGTCGAGGCCGTTGTCGGCGCAGAAGTCGGCGTATTCCTCGGGATCGAAGAGGGCGACGGTGGTGTGGATGCCCTGGGCCGCGAGGGACCGGAGCAGGCCGTCGACGTGGCGCAGGTAGTCGCTGTAGTCGTCGTGGTGGTCGAAGGTGAAACTGCGGTAGTCGCGCATGGCCGCGAAGTCCCCGGCGTCGGCCAGGAGGCCGACGGTGCTGGGGACCTCGCGGCGCAGTGTGCGGCGCCTGGCGGTGGTGCGGGTCCTGTTGGTACCGGTGTCGTTCTTGCGTGGCATGGCTCCCCCTGAGTGCTGCAATCATTTGCTCACTCAGAGTAATCACGACCACTGACAGTGACCTCAGCCGCGGGTGCGGGCCAGCTCCTCGTAGAAGTGGAGGAGGTCGAGGTTGTCGACGGAGCCCGGGTTGACCGCCTTGGCCAGGGGCGCGCCCTGGAGGAGGCGCTTGACGGGGACCTCGATGCGCTTGCCGGTGAGGGTGTGCGGGATGCCGGGGACCTCGATGATCTCGTCGGGTACGTGCCGGGGGGAGAGCTCCTCGCGGATCGTCGCCTTGATGCGGGCGCGCAGGTCGTCGTCGAGGGTGGCGCCGGGGGCGAGGTGGACGAAGAGCGGCATCCAGTAGCCGCCGTTCGGCTCCTCCAAGCCGATGACCAGGGACTCCTTGATCTCGGGGAGGCGTTCGACGGCCTCGTAGATGTCAGCGGAGCCCATCCGGACGCCCTGGCGGTTGAGCGTGGAGTCGGAGCGGCCGTGGATGATCACCGAGCCGTGGTCGGTGATGGTGATCCAGTCCCCGTGGCGCCAGACGCCCGGGAACATCTCGAAGTAGCTGTCGCGGTAGCGGCTGCCGTCGGGGTCGTTCCAGAAGTGGATCGGCATGGACGGCATGGGGTTGGTGACGACGAGCTCGCCGACCTCGCCGGTGACCGGCTTGCCCGACGGGTCCCACGCCTGGAGGTCGGTGCCGAGGCAGGCGGCCTGGAGTTCGCCGATGTGGACGGGCAGGGTGGGGACGGCGCCGGCGAAGCAGCTGCAGACGTCGGTGCCGCCGCTGACGGAGGCGATCCACAGGTCCTCGGCCACCTCGTCGTGGAGCCAGCGGAAGCCGTCGGGCGGGAGCGGGGAGCCGGTGGTGGCCACGCACTTGACGGCCGAGAGGTCGAAGTCCCGGGCCGGGTGGACCTCGGCCTTGCGGCAGGCCATGACGTAGGCGGCGGAGGTGCCGTACAAGGTGGCCTTGGTGCGCTCGGCGATGCGCCACTGGGCGCCGGTGTCCGGATAGCCGGGGCTGCCGTCGTAGAGGACGACCGTGGTGCCGGTGAGCAGGCCGGAGACGAGGAAGTTCCACATCATCCAGCCGGTGGAGGTGTACCAGAAGAACCGGTCCTCGGGGCCGAGGTCGCAGTGCAGGCCGAGCTGCTTGAGGTGTTCGAGGAGGATGCCGCCCTGGGACTGGACGATGGCCTTGGGGAGGCCGGTCGTGCCGGAGGAGTAGAGGACCCAGAGGGGGTGGTCGAAGGGGACCGGCTCGAAGACGGGCTGGGTGGCGGCGGAGGTCAGGTCCGACCAGGTGAGGGCGCCCGCGGGGGCCGGCGTACCGAGCAGCGGGATGTGGACCACGGCGCGCAGGGACGGGAGCTCCGCGCGGAGCTCGGCGACGGTGTCGCGGCGGTCGTGCTCCTTGCCGCCGTAGCGGTAGCCGTCCACGGTGAACAGGACGACGGGCTCGACCTGCTGGAAGCGGTCGAGGACGCTGCGGGCGCCGAAGTCGGGGGCGCAGGAGGTCCAGACGCCGCCGACGGCGGCGGTGGCGAGGAGCGCGACGGCTGCCTCGGGGATGTTGGGGAGGTAGCCGCTGATCCGGTCGCCGGGGCGTACGCCGAGGGCGCGCAGTTCGGCGGCGAGCGACCCGACCTGGCGGCGGAGCTCGGCCCAGGTGACGGGGGTGACGTCCTGGGTCTCGTCCACGTACAGCAGGGCGGGTTCGGCGGCGCGGGCCGGGTCCTCGGCGGCGCGCAGGGCGTGCTCGGCGTAGTTGAGGGTGGCTCCGGTGAACCAGCGTGCGCCGGGCATGGACCGGTCGGCGAGCACGGAGGTGTACGGGGTCGTGAAGCGGACGTCGAACCACTCGGCGACGGCCTGCCAGAAAGTGTCGAGCTCGTCGACGGACCAGCTGTGCAGGGCCGGGTAGCCGCCGTCCGCGGGGGCTCCGAAGCGGGTCGCGGCCCAGGCCTGGAAGGCGGTGATCCGGGCCGCGGCGATCCGGTCGGGGCCCGGCGCCCAGAGGGGTTCCGGCTGCGTGGCTGAGGTCATGGGTCGGCTCCCGGTCAAGTCTGCGGCTCGCGCTTCGTGTGCGTACGGTGCCATCGCGCGGGGGGTGTGCACGCGGCGGCTCACAGGGACGATGCCATGTGATCGACCGCTGCACCAGGGCTGCCCTGGCCGGTCGGGTGACCGCCGCGGGGGTTCGCTCCCGGGTGAACGGCAGTTGAACGCAGTCCCCGCGGCCGGGGCCCGGTGGCAGGGTGAGCGGCATGAACGGTCGTGATCTGGTGCGTGCGGTGAAGGACATCGGTACGGAGCGCGGTCGGCGCGCCTTCCTCTCGGCCTGGCGCCACCGGCGCGCGGACGCGGTGGGGCTCCCGCGCCGGGGCGCGGAGCGGGCGCGCGTGCCGGGGCTGCTGACCGGTACGGAGCCGCTGCCGGGCGGGGGCGTGCTGCGGTTCGCGCGCGCGGAGCTGGTGGTACGGGTCATGGCGGGCGGCGCGGTGTTCTGGGGCTGGGACGGGGCCGGGCCGACGCCCTCGTACGCGGTGGTGGGCAGCGGGCCGGAGCCGGATCCGCGGGCCGTGCTGGAGCCGGACACCGGGGGCGGCTGGCGGGTGGTGTCGGAGCGGGTGACGGTGGCGGTGTCCCGGAACGGGGCGGTGGAGGTGCGCACCCCGGGCGGGACGGTGCTGCGGCGGGAGTCCCCGCCGCGCTGGTGGGAGCCGGTGGATCCCCGGATGGGCGGGGCCCGGTGGTCGGTGCGCAGCGAGGTGCCGGCGGACGCCCGGTTCTTCGGGCTGGGCGGGCGGGCGTCGGGCCCGCGGCTGCGCGACGGGGCGTACCGGCTGTGGAACACGGACCCCAAGGGGGGCTTCGGGCCGGGTGTCGACCCGCTGTACCTCACGATGCCGGTGCAGCTGGTGGTCGCGGACGCGGGGACGCACCTGGCGTTCCACGACAACTCCTGGGACGGCCGGGTCGTACTGCGCGAGGGCGAGGAGGGGGCGGGTTCGGGCCCGGACCGTCCGGGGGCGAGCGAAGTGCGCATGGAGGGCGGGCCGCTGCGGTGCTGGGTGCTGGTGGGGACGCCGGCGCGGGTGTTGCAGGGCTGGTCGGGGCTGACGGGTGCGCCGGCGGTGCCGCCGGAGTGGGCGCTGGGGTACCAGCACGCGCGCTGGGGGTTCGGGAGCGGGGCGGAGGTGCGGCGGGTGGTCGCGGGGTACGCGGCGCGCGGGCTGGCGCTGGCGGCCGTGCATCTGGACATCGACCACTACGACGGGCACCGGGTGTTCACGGTGGACGAGGAGAGGTTCCCGGATCTGCCGCGGCTGGCACGGGAGTTGGAGGAGCTGGGGGTGCGGCTCGTCTCGATCGTGGACCCGGCGGTGAAGGCCGGCGACGCGGTGCACGCGTCGGGGCTGACGGTGGGAGGGGGCGGCGCCTTCGTACGGGACGCGCGCGGCGGGGAGGTGCGCGGTGAGGTCTGGCCGGGCGAGTGCGCGTACCCGGATTTCACGGATCCGGGGGTGCGGGAGTGGTGGGGCGGGCTGTACGAGGAGCGGCTCGCGCGGGGCTTCGCCGGCTTCTGGCACGACATGAACGAGCCGGTGTCCTTCGCGGCGTTCGGGGACGCCTCGCTGCCGCGGTCGGCCCGGCACGCGATGGACGGCGCCGGCGGGGACCATCGCGAGGGGCACAACGTGTACGCGCTCGGGATGGCGCGGGCGGGCTGGGAGGGCCTGGTCCGGCTGCGGCCCGACGAGCGGCCGTTCCTGTTCTCCCGGTCGGGCTGGGCGGGCATGCAGCGGTACGGGGGCACGTGGTCGGGTGACGTGGAGAGCAGCTGGGAGGGGCTGCGGGCCTCGCTGGCGCTGGTGTTGGGGCTCGGACTGTGCGGGGTGCCGTACTCGGGCCCGGACGTCGGCGGCTTCGGCGGTTCGCCCTCGCCCGAGTTGTACGTGCGGTGGCTGCAACTGGGCGCCTACCTGCCGCTGTTCCGGACGCATTCGGCGATCTGGGCGGGGCGGCGGGAGCCGTGGCAGTTCGGGCCGGAGGTCGAGGAGCAGGCCCGGGCGGTGCTGGCGGAACGGGAGCGGCTGCGGCCGTACTTCGTGACGCTGGCCCATCTGGCGCGGCGGACGGGGGCCCCGTACGTGCGGCCGGTGTGGTGGGGGGCGCCGGAGGAGCGGGGGCTGCGGGACTGCGAGGACGCGTTCCTGCTGGGCGATGCGCTGCTGGTCGCGCCGGTGCTGGAGTGCGGGGCGGACCGGCGGGCGGTACGGCTGCCGCGGGGCCGGTGGTACGACACCGCGACCGGCGCGGCGCACGAGGGGCCCGGGCAGATCCTGCTGGACGCCCCGCAGGGGCGGATCCCGGTGCTGGCGCGGGCGGGCGCGGTGCTTCCGGTGCGGGGCGCCTCCGGCGACGGTGGGGTGGAGCTGGAGGTGTGGGCGCCGGCGCGGGGGCGTACGGGCGGCGGGGTGGTGATCCGGGACCCGGGTCCGGGGTTCGAGGCGGGCCGGGTCGAGCGGTACACCGTGCGGTGGGCCGGGGACGCGGTGGTGGTGGAGGACGAGGCGGGGGCCGTGGTGGAGGGTGTGGTGGTGCGGGGGGTGGGCGTACGTAGTCAGGGTCAGCGCGGGCGCTGAGCTTGAGCCTCCTTCAGGAGTTGCGCGTACGGCGTCTGGGCCATCGAGCCACGCACGAATGCCAGACCGTACCGATCAACAGCCTGCCGCTGTTCTTCGGGATCGTTGAGGTCGATGGCCTTCCTTTCAGCCGGACTCGCAACACCCACATAGACGACCGGCTTTGAGCGGTACAACCACCAGACCGTCACACGCTCCCGACCTCGCGTCATGTTCAGGAGCTCACTGCTTTGGGAGATGTCGGCCTGATATCTGAAGTACTCCCCCTTGTTGGCCGGCAGGGGCCCCGGAGGTTCGTCGTCCTTTCCTTCCTTCTTGAGCTTCCCCCGCCACTTCCCGGACTTCTCATAATCAGCATCCAGCGTCATTCTGTCCTGCCTGAACGCGTAAGCCTCGACCTGGGCCGTGACTGCTTCATATTCACGGTCAAGCTTTCCGGGGTCTGGGATCTCGATGACCACATCCTCCGAAATCACCTCCTGCGGACTCAACTCCCGCCCCGGCGGCTTGACCAGCTCACCAGGTTTGAGCAGTTTGTACCTGTCTTTCGGATCGCTCGCGAGCTTGGCATGGATCCAGTAGATGCTGCCGAGGATGTGGACCGGAACCTGGCCGGAGTTCTTGAGACTCAGACGAACGCGCAGGTACATCTTCGTCCCGTCCCTGTTCAAACTCGGCTTCCCGATCTCGGCTGCGCCCTGCACCAGCGGGCGCGACATCGAGGGAAGGTAGACCTGCGTATACGCCAAGTTGGTGATGACGAGGAGGGTGGAGACGATCGCCCCGATCGCAATTCGCCCAGGATAACGGAGCGCCTTCCACACCCGGCGGCGGCAGAGTATCCACAGACCCCATGAAGAGCAGAGCACGAGGGCTATCCAGAGCAGCAAACACAGCGCGTATGACGGCCTGCCCCTGTTGGCGATGTACATCAGGAGCAGCACCGAACCGACAAGAAGTTCGATCAATGCCCCGAGCAGAAGGACCGGACCCGAGTACCTCAATCTCCGCTTACGCCAATAGTCGAAAACAGCCGCGAAGGCGATCACTTCCACGACGGCCATGAACAGGAAAATGAATCCTGTTACCCGACCGGCGAAGGTAAGGGCATCAAGGGAGTCCTTCACGCCTATCCAGGTGCACATGGCTGCAGTCGCCAGGAAGCCAACTGCCATGATCGTGCCGGTAATGCGCCGCCCCCAATTCCGGGCCGGCCAGACAGAACCGTGCCCGCCGCGCCATTCGATGTCGGCATCGGGTGCCACCCCGGCACGCTGCAGGACTTTCTCCAGTTCGCGGGGGCACCACACCTTTCGCACGGGCTTTCCGTCGATCACGACTTTCCGCAAGCCGATGTCATCCGGTGGCCCTACGACCACAGCAGGCTGGTTCTCCATGGCATCAGCCTGCTCCTGCACTTGGGCGGACGCCCCTGGAGCGCGCGTCCCGGGAGCGCCTCCCGTGCAGTGACGGGGGCGCAGCCGTCACCCGAATGGAGTAACAGGGTGCGCCCTGGACGCCGTGTGGGGTGAAGCTGATGACGACCGTGTCGCTCGCCCTTGTCGGAGGTCCTGATGCGTACACGACTTTCCGGTTTCATCGCCGCCGCACTGTTGATCGTTCTCGGCACCATGGCTCCTGTGGCGCAGGCTGCCGTGCCCGCCATCGACGGGCAGACGTGCATGGACGGCGGCGGAACGGTGGAGTACGAGTCCACCAAAGGCTCGTGGATCTGCGTCGATGGCGAGCACAACGGCCAACCGATCGACTGAATCCCTTCGAGTCGTGGCACCCCGGCCCCACGACCACCGGCGTCGCGGTCGTCAGGCGTAGCGGCCCGCGAACCAGGAGGCTGCTGCCTGGGTGTGGAGGGGGAAGGCTAGGACCGACGGGGTGCGCAGGATGTGCCAGCCCGTGGTCTCGTCCGTCGGCTTCGAGAGGGGGAGGTCGGCGGCGGGGCGGGGCGGGAGGAGGCCGAAGAGAAGGAGGTGGCCCGCCGGGGAGCTCAGGGCGTCGGCCAGGGTGACGTCCGAGGCCAGGGCCGTGATGCCGGTCTCCTCGCGGAGTTCGCGGACGACCGCGTCGCGCCAGTCCTCGCCGAAGTCGATGAAGCCGCCGGGCAGGGCGATGCCGCCGAGGGCCGGTTCGATCGTGCGGGTGATGACGACCAGGCCGGTGCCGTCCGCGTCCTCGACGGGGAGGAGGGCGACGGCCACCGGCAGCGGGTTGCGGTAGGCGGTCGCGCCGCACGAGGTGCAGGTGCGGGGCCAGGTGGTCGTACCGTACGGCGCTCCGCAGGTGGAGCAGTGCGAGTCCTTCAGCTGTGCCGGCATCCCGCGATGGTATGCCAAGGGGTATGTGGACGACGGCTGTTGTGGGAGTGCTCGCGGTGCTGGCCGGCGGGTCCGCCCCGCCCAGGTTCGCCGCGCTGCGCGAGGTGGATCCGAGCGTCCGGCAGGACATGCGGTATGCCGGTGCGCGGAATTTCACCGGCGGGGTGGTGGACGGCTACGAGGAGCCGGTGTGCCTGCTCGCCCGGCCCGCCGCCGAGGCGTTGCGGCGGGCCCAGCGGCGGCTGCTCGGGCAGGGGTACTCGCTGCGGGTGTACGACTGCTACCGGCCGCAGCGGGCGGTCGACCGGTTCGTGTCGTGGGCCCGCGGGGAGGACGGTCCGGACGACCGGGAGGCGAAGGCCGAGTTCTATCCGAACGTGGAGCGGAGCCGGCTGATTCCCGACGGATACATCGCGGAGAAGTCCGGGCACAGCCGTGGGAGCACGCTCGACGTGACCCTGGAGGAACTCTCGGGCCGGGAGGTCGACATGGGGACGCGCTTCGATTTCTTCGATCCGCTGTCGCACACCGATGATCCGCGGGTCACGGGCGCCCCTCGCGCAAATCGGCAGTTGCTCAAGCGGGTGCTGGGCGAGGAGGGGTTCGTGAACCTTCCCGAGGAGTGGTGGCACTTCACGTACAAGCCGGAGGTGTACCCGGACACGTATTTCGATTTCCCGGTCGCTGTCGCCGCCGTCCGGCCGTGAGTACCGTGCCCGCATGACCTTCAGTACGTACGAAGAGTTCTGGCCGTACTACGTCGCGATGCACTCCCGCGCCGCCACCCGCTGGGTCCACCTCACCGGCACCCTCACCGGCCTGGCCCTGACCGCCTACGGGCTCGCGCGCGGGCGGGGGCGCTACCTCGCCGCCCTTCCCCTCATCGGGTACGGGACGGCCTGGCCCGCGCACTTCTTCATCGAGGGAAACAATCCGGCGAGCTTCGGCAATCCGGGATGGTCGCTGCGCGGGGACGCGCAGATGATCCGGATGATGCTGGCCGGGCGGGACGCGGAGTTGGGCGAGATCGCCCGGAAGTGGCTCGCCGAGAACGGGTGACCCGGCCGCCCTCCCGTGACAAACTTCTGACGATCCGTCAGTTCTTTGGCATGGGAGGGGTCTTGGCACTCACACGTACACCCGTCGTGAGCGGGTGGTTCACCGAGGACGCGTCGGTCGGCGGCTTCCGGCTGCTCGGCACCCGTTGCTCCGCCTGCACCGCGGTGTTCTTCCCCCGCGAGGACGCGTACTGCCGCAATCCGCACTGCCCCGGCGGTGGCGAGCTCGCCGAGGTGCCGCTGTCCCCGCGGGGCCGCGTCTGGTCCTACACGGACGGGCGCTACCGGCCGCCCGCCCCGTACGTGTCCGATCCGGACGCGCCCTGGGAGCCGTACACGCTGGTCGCGGTGGAGCTGGAGGCCGAAGGGATGGTCGTGCTGGGGCAGGCGGCGCCCGGCGTGGGCATCGCCGATCTGGCGGTCGGGATGGAGGTCGAGGTGGTGGGCGGCGTGCTGAACGAGGACGCCGACGGCGGGACGGCCTGGACCACCTGGCAGTTCAAGCCGGCGGGAGGGGCCCGGTGAGCGCCGACATCGCCGTCCTCGGGGCCGGGATGCACTCCTGGGGCAAGTGGGGCCGCAGCTTCGTCGAATACGGGCGGGCCGCGGCGCGGACGGCGCTCTCCGACGCCGGACTGGACTGGACGGACGTGCAGTCGATCGTCGGCGCCGACACCATGCGCTCCGGATACCCCGGCTACGTGGCCGGCGCCACCTTCGCCCGGGCGCTCGGCTGGCAGGGCGCCCGGGTGACCAGCGTGTACGCGGCCTGCGCGTCCGGGGCCCAGGCCATCGGGGCGGCCCGCGCGCAGATCCTGGCGGGCCTGGCCGACGTGGTCCTCGTGGTCGGCGCGGACGCCGCACCCAAGGGGTTCTTCGCGCCGGCGGGCGGCGACCGGCCGGACGATCCGGACTGGCTGCGCTTCCGTGTGCTGGGCGCCACCAACCCGGCCTACTTCGCGCTCTACGCCCGCCGCCGGATGGCCGTGTACGGGGACACCCCGGAGGACTTCGCCCAGGTCAAGGTGAAGAACGCGGCGGCCGGGGTGCTCAACCCCCACGCCCGCTACCGCCGGCCCGTCACCGCCGAGGAGGTCGCGGCCTCGGCGGTCGTCGCCGATCCGCTCCGGCTGCTCGACATCTGCGCCACCTCCGACGGGGGCGCGGCGCTGGTGCTCACCAGCATGGACTTCGCCCGCTCGCGCGGGGTGGCCGATCCGGTGCGGATCCGGGCCGTCTCGACGGTGACGCCCACGTATCCGCGGACCGTGCTGGACCTGCCGGACATCGCCACCGACTCGGCGGTGGCCGCGGCGCCGGCGGCCGGATCGTTCCGGTCCTCGATCGCGCGCGCCGCGTACGAGGAGGCGGGGACCGGTCCGGAGGACCTCTCCCTCGCCGAGGTGTACGACCTGTCCACCGCCCTCGAGCTGGAGTGGTACGAGGACATCGGGCTGTGTGCGCAGGGCGAGGGGGCGAAGCTCCTGCGGGAGGGGGCCACCGCACTCGGCGGCCGGATCCCGGTCAACACCAGCGGCGGGCTGGCCTCCTTCGGGGAGGCGGTGCCGGCCCAGGCCATCGCCCAGGTGTGCGAGCTGACGTGGCAGTTGCGCGGTACGGCCGGGGACCGGCAGGTGCCGGGGGCACGGGCCGGGATCACCGCCAACCAGGGACTGTTCGGGCACGGGTCGGCCGTCGTCGCCGTGCGCTGAACAGCTCGTGCTGTCCGAACGCTTGACGGCCCCCGGCGGCAGGTTCACACTCGCTCCACGGTCCCGCGCCGCGACCGGGACCCCGAAGCCCCCCGAGAGAGCTGCGGCCCGTACCCCAGTCGGCGGGGGTACGGGCCGCCTCCGCGTCAGGCCCCGGCCTCCGCCGTGCGGCCCAGGCGCCGTTCGCGGGCCAGGGACATCGCGTGCTCCACGACCCCCACCAGCACGTCCTTCACGGATTCCCGGTCCCGTGCGTCGCACAGCAGGACCGGTACCCCGGGATCGAGGTCGAGTGCCGTCCGTACGGTGACCACGGGGTGCCGGTCCGCTCCGTCGAAGCAGTTGACCGCGACCACGAAGGGGATCGCGCGCCGCTCGAAGTAGTCGACGGCGGCGAAGCAGTCCGCGAGGCGGCGGGTGTCCGCGAGGACCACGGCGCCGAGCGAGCCCTGGGCCAGCTCGTCCCACAGGAACCAGAAGCGGTCCTGCCCGGGCGTGCCGAACAGGTACAGCACCAGGTCCTCGCGGAGCGTGATGCGCCCGAAGTCCATGGCCACGGTCGTGGTGCTCTTGCCCTCCACTCCCCCGGTGTCGTCGATGCCGACGCCCGGCTCGGAGAGCCGTTCCTCGGTCCGCAGCGGTCTGATCTCGCTCACCGCACTGACCAGGGTGGTCTTGCCCACCCCGAAGCCGCCCGCGACCAGGATCTTCAAGGTCAGCGGTTCGACCGGCGACACCGCGTGCATGGCACCGGTGCGGCTAAAGCGCCCGAAGGCCATCGATCACCTCACGCAGAATGGATTCATCGGGCAGTTCGGCCGGTGGCACCGGCCGGGTCACATGGACCAGTTCCTCGTCGACCAGGTCGCCGATCAGGACGCGTACGACCCCGACCGCGAGGTCGAGGTCGGCCGCGAGTTCGGCGACCGACTGCGGTCGGTCCCGGCACAGCCCGAGGATGTGGGCGTGTTCTGGGGAGAGGGTCAGGTCCCACACCGGATCGTCGGCCGCCGGTTCGGCGACGACGAGCGCGATCAGGTCGAGCCGGTGCTGGCCCGCGTGGCTGGTCCGGCCGCGGGTCATCGCGTACGGGCGCACCACGGGGCCCGCTTCGTCGTCGAACCAGTGCGCGTGGTCAGGAGTGGGGGCGGACGGATCGGCGGGGATGCCGTCGGGATGGTCCTGGCCTGGATCGCTCATGCCGTCCGTCTCACCCTCCGGCGGGCAGCCCGGTGCGCGGGGCGGTCGCCAGGTGGTCGCCCACTCGCTTGACCATCAGCGTCATCTCGTACGCGACCTGCCCGACGTCGGAGTCGGAGTCGGCCAGTACGGCGAGGCAGCTGCCGTCGCCCGCGGCCATGACGAAGAGGAAGGCCTCGTCGAGTTCGACCACGGTCTGGCGGACGCGGCCGGAGTCGAAGTGCCGGCCGACGCCCTTGGCCAGGCTGTGGAAGCCGGAGGACACCGCCGCCAGGTGCTCGCTGTCCTCGCGGGTCAGGTCCTTGGAGCTGCCGGTGGGCAGGCCGTCGCCGGAGAGGACCACCGCCTTGCGGATGGAGCCGACCCGGTCGACGAGCTCGTCCAGGAGCCAGTTGAGCGGACCGGAGCCGCGGCCCCTGCTGTCGTTGCCGGTCTGCGGTGCGGTCATCGACCGTCCCCCTCGTTCTCGGATCCGGGACCGCCGGCGGCGGATGTGCCTGCCTCGGTCCCGGACTGCTGTGCGTGCTGGTTGCGGCCCGCCGTCCAGCCACGCTGGAGTGCGGACATGCGCGTACGTACGTCTTCCGCGTCGCGGTCGGACGCCTGGTCGGCGGCGGCCTCGGCGGGTGCGGGCGACGGGGTCTTCTTGAGCTGGGGCGCCAGGTTGGCCTGCCGGACCCGGCGGGGCAGCCCGCCGGTGCCGGGGCCGGGTGCGGGGTCCGTGTCAGCGGATCCGGCTGCGGAGGCGGGGGCGGGCTGCGGGACCACGGACACCGGGCGGGGCTCCACCCGGCGGCCGTGCTCGGCGACCAGGGTCGGGGTGGGGCGGCGGCGGGGCAGCGGTACGGCTCCCGAGGAGCGGGGGCCGTCGGGGTGCGGGGCCTCCAGGCGCTGGGTCTCCAGCCGGACCGGGCCGGTGGGGGCGAGCGGCTCGCGGTCGCGGTGGCCCGTACGGGCGCCGCCGCGCTCGGCCGTGTGCCGGTCGGCGTGCGGGCGGTCCGCGGGGCGCAGGCCCAGCAGGGCGCTGCGCGGGATGCCGTTCGGCGGGGTCTCGTCGTCGAGCGTGGCCATGGCCGGGCGGCCCGCCGCGCCGGCGCGGCCCTTGATCCCGGTGGCGGGCCCGCCCAGGACCGCGGGGTCGTCGAGGCCGTCCAGGGCCTCCAGGGCGCCGCCGACGAGCGGGGCCTCCAGCTCGACCGGGCCGCGCAGTTCGGCGACGGGCAGCGGCCGGCCGGCCGGCGCGCGCTCCACGGCGGCGGGCGAGGGCCGCTCGGACGGCGTCCTGCCGACCTGGCCGGGCCGTGCGGCCCGGGTGAGCCGGGCGGGCTCGGGGCTCTGGGCGCCGTCCAGCCGCACGCCCGTGCCGTTGGTGTCGGGGGCGTCGGTGAGCAGGGCCGCCGGGAGGAAGACCACCGCGGTGGTGCCCCCGTACGGACTGTGCTGGAGGACGACCTTGACGCCGTGGCGCTGCGCGAGGCGGCTGACGACGAACAGGCCGAGGCGGTCGGTGTCGGAGAGTTCGAACTCGGGGGTCTCCGCGAGCCGGAGGTTCGCGTCGAGCAGTGCCTCCGGGGTCATGCCGAGGCCGCGGTCGTGGATCTCCAGGGTGAAACCGTTGGCCACGCGCTCGCCGTGCACCTGGACCGCGGTGTGCGGCGGCGAGAACACGGTGGCGTTCTCCAGGAGTTCGGCGATGAGGTGGGTGATGTCGGCGACGGCGGGACCGGCGATGCCGAGACGCGTGAGCCGGCGCACCTCGATGCGTTCGTAGTCCTCGACCTCGGCGACGGCGGCCCGTACGACGTCCATCAGCTGGACGGGCTTGCGCCACTGGCGGGAGGGTGCGGCGCCGGAGAGGATCACCAGGCCTTCGGCGTGGCGGCGCATGCGGGTGGTCATGTGGTCGAGGCGGAAGAGGTCGGCCAGCTCCTCGGTGTCCTCGGTACGGCGTTCCATGGTGTCGAGGAGGGTCAACTGGCGGTGCAGCAGCACCTGGTTGCGGCGGGCCAGGTTGACGAACACCTCGGAGACGCCGCGTCGCAGGTCGGCCTGCTTGACGGCGGCCTCGACGGCGGCGCGCTGGAGGGTGTTGAGGGCCTGGCCGACCTGGCCGACCTCGTCCTTCTCGTACTCCAGGTGGGGCGCCTCGGTCTCCACGTCCACGTGTTCGCCGGCGGCGAGGCGGCGCATCACGCCGGGCAGCCGGACGCCGGAGGCCTCGTGGGCCTCCTTGCGCAGCCGTGACAGGTCGCGGACCAGGTCGCGGCCGATGCGTACCGAGAGGACCACGGAGACGATCAGGGCGATGAAGCCGAGGACGCCGGCGACGGCGGCCTGGATCATGACGTCCATGGCGACGGGCTCGATGCGCTCCTGGTAGCGGTCGCCGGCCTCGGTGTTCATGGCCGCCAGGTCTTCGAGGACCTTGACGGCGGCCTCGTCCCACTGGGCAGCGGTGACGCTGCGCGGCTTGTTGACGGCGCCGCCCGCGATGAACCGCTCCTCGGCGTCGCGCAGGGGCTTGCTGTCGGGGTCCTTCCAGTACTGCTCGAAGCGCTCCCGGTCATCGGCGGGGAGGGTCACGAGGTTGAACTCGTAGAGCAGGGTGCGGTTCGCGGCGAAATCGGAGACGCGGCGGACGTCGGGCGCGGTGACGTTGCGCGCGGCGAGGGCGGAGGCGACGACGGCGTCCTCGCGGGAGAGCAGCTCGCGGGCGCGGCTGATGCCGACGAGGGCGCGGCCCTCCTTGTCGACCTCCACGTTGTCCAGGCCGTGGAGGTTCATGAGGAAGTCGTAACAGGGGTCGACGAGACGGTTGTAGAGCTCCAGGGCCTGGCTGGGGTCGAGGGCGTTCTGGTCGACCGAGTGGCGCATGGAGCCGATGCCGTGGAAGGCGGCGACGATCGAGCGCAGGCGCCGGACGCTCGCCGGGCTCATCTCGTCGAGGACCTTGGGGTCGCGGGCGCTCTCGGTGATCTGCTGGACGGCCTGGTCGGTCTCGGTGCGGCGCTTGACGAGGTCGGCGGTGGCGGTGGCGGCCCGGGGGTCGCCGAGGACGACGAGGGTCTGGCGCCGCTCCTTCTGGATGACGCGGACGACGTCCTCGACGGGGTAGCCGACCTTGTCGATGATGTAGGCCACGTCGAAGAGCTGGATCGCCTCACGACCGGTGATGACCGTGGCGAATCCCCAGAGGGCGGTCAGGGAGACGAGCGGCACAAGGAGCAACGCCACGATCTTCCGGCGGATGGACTTCCCGCGAAAGCGCATGGCCTCCCCAGCCTCCCCCAGGTCAACCCCGTTACCGGGGGTCGGTGTTCCGTCATTTAAACGGCGTGAGCCTACTACTGCCCGGGGGAAGGTTCGAAGGCGTGTCCGGACGTTTTCGGCCGGACACCTGGACGAAGATCACCAGTTGTCCGATACTTCCGGTCAAGAGCGGACCGATATGTGACTGATGACACTTGATGAGGCATCAGTTCCCGCAACCTGATGGATGGCTGGAATTATTCGTTCCGCGATCATCGGGGCTGGTGGAGGCATTCCGCGATTCGGGAATCTCTCGACGCCGCCGAACGTCTGTCTGTTCGAGGGGACGCATCGGGGTAGACGTGGTGGGGATAGGCATGGCGGACCGCGCGGTGGGGAGTGAGCGGACCATGAGCAAGTACGAGAACGGCGGCGGTGGTTCCCGGCAGGGGCTGTGGGTGGAGGAGCCGGCGCGGCGGCGCCGCATGCCGGATCCGGTGCGGACGGCCGCGGTGCGGGCGGTGCTGATCGTGTCCGTCACGCTGACCCAGGCGACGATCAGCTTCTTCCTGGCCCTGACCGGCTCCTGGCTGGCCTTCCCGATGGCGCTCGGCGCGGTCGGGGGGACGATCGTGGCCACGTGGGGCGTGCTGGACGTGTGGATCACCCGGCAGACGTGGAACCAGCGGTACGGGGTCCTGTCGGAGCCGAGCAGCACGGCGCGCAGCCGCCGCCGTGAGGCCCGCCGGGCCGCCCGGGCGGCCCGGGCCGCGCGCGAGAGCGGCCCGGGCCGAATACCCCGCGAGGACGGCCCCCTGGCGGCGTTCGGCCGCCGGTAACGGCTACCCGGGCCCGGGCCCGACGGACGGAGTCCGTCAAGAAGCGGAAGCGGTGGCGCTGCGGCGGAACATGCGGGTCGCCGTGATTTCGCCGTGGATGGTCTCCTCCTCCGGGGACTGCTGCGGCAGACCCGGGCGGAGGTGTTCCTCGACGCTGATGTACTTCAGGCCCGCCCGCAGGTCCGCGTCGTTGCGCAGGCGGATCACCAGCGGGAACTCGGCGAGGGCCGTGGTGTCGAACAGGCCGGTCGTGTACAGCAGCTGGACACCGAGCGCGTCGGAGACGGCCCGCTGGAGCTCCAGCAGGTACGTGGCGTTCGCGCGGCCGATCGGGTTGTCGAGGAACAGCGTGCCCGCGTGCCGGTGCTTGTCGCGGCCGCGGTCGTTGCTGCGCAGCGCCGCCATCGTGCAGTACAGCGCGATCGCCGCGGTCAGCAGCTGTCCGCCGGAGAACACGTCGCCCATCTGGCCCACCGGCACCCGCTCGGCGCGCAGCACCGCGTCCGGCTTGAGGATCTCCACCGCGATGCCCTTGGGTTCGAGGGCCGCCTGGACGCCCCTCAGCAGCAGGGACATGCCGTCGCGGCGGCCCTCGCCGAAGGAGGCGCTGCTGTTCTTCTTCACGGCCGTGCGGGTGGCCTCGTCGATGACCTCGCCGAGCCGCTCCGTGAGGGTGGCCTGGTCGGGCTCCTCGAAGCGGATCCGCAGGAACTCCTGGCCCGACCACTCCCCCAGGCCTTCCGGCAGCTGGGAGAGCCGCTGCGCGGAGCGGAGCGTGGCCAGGGCCGACTCCACGAGGCCGCGCAGGCGGTCGACGATGCTGTCGCGGTTGCGCTCCAGCTGGGCGAGTTCGTCGGTGAGGACGCGCAGCCGGGGGGCGAAGGCCGTGGCCCAGGCCGCCGCGTGCTCGGGCAGCGCGGAGGCGGGCAGTTCGCGGATCTGCTGGCGCGCGGGGGTGCGTACCTGCTCGTAGCGGCTGGCGTTGGCGTGCCGGACCAGGATGTCGCTCGCCTCGCGCACCGCGGCCTCGGCGGCCGAGAGGTCGGCCGCGCAGGCGCGCAGGGAGCGGCGGGCCTCGGTGGCCGACTGGCGGGCCTCCTCCAGGGTCCCCGGGTGGGCCACCGGCTCCTGCTCGTCGTCGGCGTGGGTGTGGTCGCGCAGCAGGTCCCGCAGCAGGGCGGCGGTCTCGTCGAAGCCGCCCGCGCCGTCCTCCGCGGTGCGGTGGGCGCGCAGCAGGTCCGCGTGGGCGGCCCGGGCGCTCTCCACGGCCGCGGTGTGGGCGGCGAGCTGGGCGGTGGCCGTACGCAGCAGTGCCTGCGCCTGGTCCACGTGCTCGGGGATCAGTTCCTCGGGCAGCTCGGTGTGCGCCTCGCCCTCGGCGGGGGCGTGCCGTTCGGCCTCGCCGCGCAGCCGGCCGAGCTGCTCGCTCGCGGTGGACGCGCGGGTCTCCAGCATCTGTACGAGGGACTCGGCGCGGGCGGCCGCGGCCTGCCGGGAGGGGCCGTCGGCGCCGTCGGTGCCTTCGAGGAGCTGGGCGGCGCGGGTACGGACCTTGTTGGTGAGGCGGTCGAGCTCGGCGAGGGCGGCGCTCTCGTCGCTCTCGGCGCGGGCCTGTTCGGCACGCAGGTCGGCGCCGACGCCGACCTTCTCGTAGAGCTGCGAGGCCGCGCGGTAGGCCTCGCGCAGGTCCGGGAGGGGCACGCGCCGGCCGCCCCCGTCGCCGTCGGGCAGCTGGTCGGGGGCCCCGGCGATCTCGGCGCGCTCGGCGCGCAGGGCGCGGGCGGTGCGGCGGGCGTCGTCGGCGGCGCGCTGGGCGGCGCGGCGGTCCTCGTCGGCGGCGCGGGCCCGGTCCAGGCAGACCTCGGCGCGGGCCTCGGACTCGGCGGCGTCGTCGGCGAGTTCGCGGAGCCGGGCCTGCCAGCCGGCGCGTTCGCGCAGGCGGAAGGCGAGGCCGGCGAGGGCGTCGGCGACGCGGCGGGCGCGCTGGGCGGTGTCCTGGCGCTCCTCGCGGACGCGGGCGGCGTCGGCGGCGGCCTCGTCGGCCTCGGCGCGTACCGTACGGGCCTCCGCGAGCTCGGCGTCGGCCTCCTCGGCGAACGTACGGGCGGCCGCGGCCTGCTGCGCGAGTTCGGCGAGGCGGCCGGGCGGGCAGCCGGTGCGCCACGAGGCGAGGCGGGCGGCGAGCTCGCGGTCACCGGCGAGGCGGGCGGCCAGGTCCCGGATCTCGGTGTCGCGGGCGGTCGCGCGGGTGCGCAGTGCCTGGCGCTCCTCGTCGGCGGCGTGCTCGTCGTGCATGGCCGGGTTCGGCGGTACGAGGAACACCGCGTCGTCGTCGGTCTGCGGGACGGGGGCCAGCAGGGCGGCGGCCGTGCCGACGGCGACGGCGGAGCGGGGCAGCAGGGCGGCGGCGGACAGCACCTCGCGGGCCCGGCTGTGGGTGTCGGGGTCGGTGATGACGACGCCGTCGACGAGTTCGGGGCGGGCGGCGAGGACCGCGGCGTGGTCGGCGGGGTCCACGGACTGGGCGAGGTAGCGCCAGCCCGGGAGGGCGGGGATGCCGTGCTCGCCGAGGTACTCCACGGTGGCCAGGACGTCGGGGCCGGGCGGCAGCAGGCCGCCGTCGCCGAGCGCGCCGAGGATGCGGGCGTCGTCGGCGGCGGCGGTGCGCAGCTCGAACAACTGCCGTTCGGCCGCTGCGACTCCGTCGGTCAGCAGGGTCCGGAGGTCGTCGGCGCCCCGGTCCAGGTCCTCGACGGTGAGCCATCCGGCGGGGGTGGCGTGCTGGGCCGCGCCCGGCGCGGTGTCCTGGCCGGGCCCGGCCGCGCCGTCACCGGAGCGCGGGGACGGGACCGAGGCGTTCGGGAACGAGGCGTTCGGAACCGAGGCGTTCGGGGCCGACGGGAGGCCCAGGAGAGCCGCCAGGCGCGGGGATTCGGCGAGGGAGGCGGCGGCCCGGTGTTCGGCCTCGTGGGCGGACTCGGCCGCGTCCGCGGCGTCGGCCGCGCGGGCGGCGGTGAGCTCGGCGCGGGATTCCGCGGCGGCGGCCTCGCGGGCGGCTTCGGCTGCGGCGCGGGCGGCTTCGCGCGATTCGTCCCAGGCGGCCACGGCGGTCTTCTCCGCGTCGGTGGCGGCGAGGGCGGCGCGGGCCGGGTCGGCATCGGGCGCGGAGTCATCGAGCCAGCCGGCGCGGACGGCCTCGGCGGTCTCCTGCTGGACTTCGGCGAGGCGCGAGCGGAGGTGTTCGGCCTCGCTGCGGGCCCGCTGGGCGGCCGTGGCGGCGTCGGTGGCATCGCGGTGGGCGGCCTCGCCGGTGGCTTGGAGGGCGGCGGAACGCTCCTCCTCCTCGTTGGCGAGCCGCTCACCGTGCTCGGCGGCGGTGTGCAGGGCCCGTACGAGCTCACCCGCGGCGGTGGCGCGCGCGGCGAGCGCCGGGGCGGCGTCCCGCTCGGCCTCCAGGATCGCGGCGGCGACGCGGGCGGAGCGGTCGGCGGCGGCGCGGTGGCGGAGCACGATCTCGGCGGCCTGCCACGCGGAGTGCAGCGTGCGGGCTTCGAGCAGTTCGCGGCGCTGGGCGGCGGCGGCCTTGTCCGCGACGGTCAGGGCCAGCGAGGCGTGCCGGTAGGCGAGTTCGGCGGAGACGGCGGCGCTGCGGTCGCGTGCGGACTCGGCGGCGGTGACCTCGTGGGCGGCGCCGGTGACCCGCTGGGCGAGGTCGGCGGCCCGGCCGCGGTCCTCGGTGGCGCGGGCGGACAGCCTGCGGGCGAGGGTGCGCGTACGGCGTTCCGCGCCCGCGTGGACGTCGCGCAGCCGCGAGCGGGTCGCGGCGGCCTCGACGATGCGGGTGAGGAGGTCCACCGAGCCCGCGGTGAAGTCCCGTTCGGCCATGAGCTCGGCGCGGCGGCCGAGCTTGTTGCCGAAGCCGTGGACGAGGTCGGCGAGGCCGTCGGTGTCCCGGGTGTCGGTGACGGCCCGCAGCAGGAGGTCGGTGAAGTCCGAGTCCTTCTTCACCGCGAAGAGGCCGGCCGCCTCGCCCTCGTCGGCGTTCATCTCGCGCTGGTAGCGGAAGAGTTCGGGGTCGAGGCCGAGCTCGGTGAGGTGCTCGTTCCAGCGGTCGTGGATCTCCTCGAAGTACACCTCGAGGTGCGGGTAGGCCTTGCCGGCCTCGGTGAGGGCGTCGCGGAAGCCCTTCATGGTGCGGCGGCGGCCCTGGGCGCCGGAGGCGCCTTCGACGGGCGGGCGCACGGCGGTGGCCTCGGCGACGGGCAGGTTGTCGAGGCCGAGGCCCGGGCCGGGGCGGAAGGAGTACCAGGCCTCGGCGAACTTGCGCGGGTCGTTGGAGACCTGGCGGCCGCGCCATTCGCTGACCTTGCCGACGACCACGCACTCGCCGGTCTGGGTGTGCTGCCACTCCAGGGCGACGTGGCCGCAGTCGTCGGCGAGCAGGAACTTGCGCAGCACGCCGGAGCTGGCGCCGCCGAGGGTGTTGCGGTGGCCGGGGAGCATCACCGAGAAGATCAGCTTGAGCAGGACGGACTTGCCGCCGCCGTTCTCCAGGAAGAGCACGCCCGCGGGCGCGGGGCGGCGCGGCGGGCCGGTGGGCTCGTCCTCGAAGAACTCCGCCTGGGCCGGCGCCGGGTGGGGCACCGGCTCGCCGACTCCGCGCAGGTCGAGCACGGTGTCGGCGTAGCGCGCACCGGCGGGCCCGATGGAGTAGAGGCGGATCCGGGACAGCTCGTACATGGCGGCGGACTCTCGTGGTGTCTTGGTGCGGACGTACGGATGTACGGAGGGCGGGTGGCTCAGGCGTGGAACGGGAGACCGGCGTCGGCGGCCAGGTCCAGGTCGTCGCCCTCGGGCGGCGGCAGGAGGGTGGCGGAGCCGTCGCTGACGGGGACCACGCCGAGTTCCAGGAGCTCGGCCATCGCCGCGCTGCCCGCCATGTCGCGGACCTGGAGCTGGTAGCGGGGGGTGGTGCGGTAGGTGCCGCCGGCCTCGTCACCGGTGCGCTGGAGGAAACCGGAGTCGGTGAGGAAGGCGGCGGCCTTGCCCACGATGCCGGTGGTGGACCCGGCGAGGCGGCGGGCGTCCTTGGTGGCGCCGGTCGCGCTGCGGCGGGCGTAGACGCGCCAGGCGGCTTCCAGGCCGGGGGCGTCGGAGGCCGGGTCGGTGTTCTCGCCGAGCTCCTCGGCGCGCTCCTCCAGGCGGCGGCAGGTCTGCCGGACGAAGGCGTCGACGCCGTTGACGGTGATGCGCCCGATGTAGCCGTCGTCGGCGAGGTCCTCGGGGCGCGGGAAGGCCAGGGCGGCGACGGCGAGGTGGGCGAGGCCGTGCAGGAACCGGTCGGCGGAGTCGGCGGCGGTGCGGCGGGCGTAGTCACCCATCCGGACGGCGAAGACGGAGTCCTCGCCTGCGGCGACGGCCATGCCGGCGCGCGGGGACACCTCCAGGACGACGAGGCCGAGGCCGGTGGCGACGGCGTCGGCGAGGCGGCCGAAGGCCGGGTCCTCGCGGTAGCGGCGGAGCAGCTCGGCGTACTCGGCGTCACGGGCGGGGAGCAGCTTGGGCTGGAGCCCGAAGGCGACGAGCCGGGCCGCGTCGGCGGCGTCCGCCGGGGTCACCGGGGCGGCGCCCCGCGCCGGCGCGGCCGTGACCGGCTGCACGGGCTCGCTCCACGCGGTGGGCTCGGCGTGGTGGTCGCTCACGGGTACGTCTCCTCGGCGGTGCGGATGGTGCGGGTGGTGCGGGCCAAATCCAGCCTCGTCGGCGTTTGAGGCGCGGGGTCTGGGGCAGCGCCCTGGGGGCACCCCCCAGCGGTAGCCGGGGGAGAAACCCGGCTCCGCCGGGCACCGGGCTCCGCCCGGACCCGCTCCTCAAACGCCGGAGGGGCTGAATCGGGAGCCGGCGGGGCTGAGATGGCGACGCCGGTCATGAGGCCTCCGCGCGATCGGCGGCCATGCCCGCGGCGTCGAGGAGGGCGGTGCCGACGATGAGGTCGGCGCCGCCGAACTCGTGGTCGTCGAGCTGCGTGCCGTCGTCCACCGCGAAGAGCAGGCGCTCCTCCCCCTGACGGTACGCCGTGCCGACGGCCGGGCTCGCCGCGTGGACGGCCAGCAGGGCTACCAGGTACGGCAGGTCCGGGTCGCTGCGGCGGGCCTCCGCGAGGAGTCCGGACAGCCGGCGGGGGGCGTCGTGCGGGAGGTCCAGGAGCTCCATCGCGGCGGCGAGCTGCTCCTCGCTGAAGCGGCTGTCGTCCGGGGTGGCGATGAGGTCCGGCTCCGGCATCTCCGCGCCGAGGTGCTCGCGCTCCACGGGCGGGGTGAGCAGGATCTCGACCAGGTCGGCCACCCGCACCGAGACGGGCGTACGCAGCCCCGCGCCGGAGGCGAAGAAGGCGTCGGTCACCCGGCTCGCCTGCTCCAGGGGAAGCGGCAGCAGCGGGGCCACGAGCTGGCCGTACAGGTCGATGCCGGAGCGCGGCGCGGGGGCGGCGAAGGCCTGGCGGTCCTGCTCGGCACGGAACAGCGGGCCCGCGTCCAGCAGCCGGGACTGGAGCTGGGTGTGCCGGCGGATGCAGTCCTTGACGATGTCGACGAGCTCGGCGGCGCGCCGCTTGTTCTCGGGCTCCTCCGCCTCGTCACGCGCCTTGCGGATGTTCGTCAGGATCGCGTTCTCGTGCCGGTAGCGGTCGGCGACGTGGTCGAGGGCCTCGGCGATCATGTCGGGGACGGCCTGGAGCCAGTCCACCGCCCGGACGTTGCGCCGCGTCGCGTCCAGCGTGCGGCGCAGGGTCTCCGCGTACTGGACGGTCCGGTAGCGGGCCTGTTCGGCCGCGAGCTGGGCGTCGGCCAGCCGCCCGCGGCTGATCAGCACCTCCAGCTTGACCTCGGCGGCGATCTGGGCGCTGGTCACGTCGGTGTCGAGGGCGCCGACCAGCACGTTGACGGCCTCGTCGGTGGTGCGCAGGTAGACCGCGCCGCCGTAGCCGGGGACCTCTTCGATCAGCTTGAAGTCGTAGTCCCGGCGGACGTAGACACCGTCCGGGCCGAAGGTGCCGTAGATCGCGCGGAAGCCGCGGTCGACGCTGCCGACGTTGATCAGGTTCTCCAGCACCCAGCGGGCCACCCGCTCGTGCTCGGCCGCCGGACGCGAGGGGGCCTGGGCGGCGACGCGGGGCAGCAGCCTGGCCACTATCTGCTCGTGGTCGGCGCCCGTGTCGAAGTCCATGTTGAGCGTGACCAGGTCGATCGCGGCCAGCGCGACCTCCGCCATCGCGTAGACCCCGTACTCGCCGGCCAGATTGGCCTTGCGTACGTCGAGGTCGTGCAGCGGGGCGGTGCAGGCGAGGGCGCGAAGCCGCCGGGCCAGGCCCTCGTCGGCGGCCGGGCCCGGCGCCGGGGACGGAAGGGTCTTCGCCGGGGCGGGGAGAGTCACGGACAAAGACTAGGCGCTGACCCTGACAACATCCCAAACGGCATGGTTCGGCCGGATCGTCCCGGGCCGCCTGCTCTACGCTCGGCGCATGGATTCCATGATCGCATCCGCACCCGTGATCGACCTCAACGCCGACCTCGGCGAGGGCTTCGGGCGCTGGACGCTCACCGACGACGAGGCCCTGCTGTCCGTCGTGACGAGCGCCAATGTGGCCTGCGGCTTCCACGCCGGGGACCCGTCCATCATGCGCCGGGTCTGCGAGCTGGCCGCCGAGCGGGGGGTGCGGATCGGGGCCCAGGTGTCCTACCGCGACCTCGCCGGCTTCGGCCGGCGCTCCATGGACGTGCCGGCCGGCGAGCTGGCGGACGAGGTGGCCTACCAGATCGGGGCGCTGGAGGTGTTCGCGCGGGCGGCCGGCTCCCGGGTGTCGTACGTGAAACCGCACGGCGCGCTCTACAACCGCACCGTGCACGACGCCGATCAGGCGGCCGCCGTGGTCGCGGGTGTCCGGCTGGCGGCCGGGTCCGGTGCCACGGGCGGCCTGCCGGTGCTCGGGCTGCCCGGGTCGCTGCTGCTCGTCGCCGCCGAGGAGGCCGGGCTGGCCCCCGTACCGGAGGCCTTCGCCGACCGCGCCTACACGCCGGCCGGGACCCTGGTGCCGCGCGGCGAGCCGGGGGCGGTGCTGCACGAACCGGACGCCGTGGTCGCACGGGCGGTCGAGATGGCCGCGCGGGGCGCGGTGACGGCCGCCGACGGCTCCCGGGTGGCCGTGGCCGCGCGCTCGCTGTGCCTGCACGGGGACACCCCGGGAGCGGCCGGGCTCGCGCTGCGGGTCCGGGAGGCCCTGGGCGCCGCCGGGGTGCGGGTGGAGGCCTTCGCGTGAGGACCCTGGTGGTCGGCGGCGAGGCGCTGCTCGTCGAACTGGACTCCGCGGCGGAGGTGGCCGCGCTCCACGCGGAACTGCTGCGCCGCCGGGACGCGGGCGAGCTGGGCCCCGTACGGGACCTGGTGCCCGCGGCCCGGACCGTACTGCTGGACGGCGTACGGGATCCGGCCGCGCTCGGCGACCGGATCGCCCGGTGGGAGGTGCCCCCGCTCGCGGAGTCGCAGGGGCCGCTGGTCAACGTCCCGGTGCGGTACGACGGGCCGGACCTGGCGGAGGTGGCCCGGCTGTGGGGGGTGGCTCCGCGGGAGGTGGCGGGCCTCGTCGGCGGCACGGTCTTCCGGGTGGCCTTCTGTGGTTTCGCGCCCGGCTTCGGCTACCTGACGGGGCTTCCGGAGCACTTGCACCTGCCCCGCCGGGACACTCCCCGTACGGCCGTCCCGGCGGGCTCGCTGGCCCTCGCCGGGGAGTACGCGGGGGTGTACCCGCGCTCCTCCCCCGGCGGCTGGCAGCTGATCGGCTCCACGGACGCCGTGCTCTGGGACCCGGAACGCGAACCGGCGGCGCTGTTCGCCCCGGGGGTACGGGTGCGGTTCACGGAGGTGACCCGATGAGCGGGCTGCTGGTGGTGCGGCCGGGGGCGCTGACCACCGTCCAGGACCGGGGGCGGCCGGGACACGCGCACCTGGGGGTGCCGCGCAGCGGGGCGCTGGACACGGCGGCGTACGCGCTGGCCAACCGGCTGCTCGGCAACCCGCCGGGCGCGGCGGCGCTGGAGACGACCCTCGACGGGGTCGGCCTCCGGGCGCTGACCGCCACGGTCGTGGCGGTCACGGGCGCGCCCTGTTCCGTACGGGTCTCCGGGCGCCCGGCGGCCTGGGGAGCGCCGGTCGGGCTGCCGGCCGGGGCGGAGCTGGAGGTGGGCGGGGCGGAGTCGGGGCTGCGCAGCTACGTCGCCGTGCGGGGAGGCCTGAGCGTCCCGCCGGTCCTGGGCAGTCGCGCGACGGACCTGCTGTCCGGCCTGGGGCCGCCGGTGCTCCTCGCCGGGACGCTGCTGCCGGTGGGCCCCCCGGGCCCGGATCCGGCGCCCGGCGCGGACGCCTGCGGCCTGCCCGGGCCGCCTGCGGAGCTGCTGCTCCCGCTGCGGCTCGGGCCGCGGGCGGACTGGTTCACGGAGGCCTCGCTCGACGGGCTGTGGCGTGCGGTGTTCCGGGTGTCGGCGATGTCCAACCGCATCGGCCTGCGCACGGAGGGCGGTTCCGCCCTGGTCCGCGGCCGCCCGGGCGAACTCCCCAGCGAGGGCATGGTGCTGGGCGCGGTCCAGGTCCCGCCGGACGGCCTGCCGGTGGTGTTCCTGGCCGACCACCCGGTGACGGGCGGCTACCCGGTGGTGGGCGTGGTCCCGCCGGGCCCGGCCCTGGACGCGGCGGCGCAGGCCCGGCCGGGTACGCCCGTCAGGTTCCTCCGGTCCCGATGAAACGTTCCGGGGCGCTGCGGCCAAGTACAGGGTGAGGGGGCCGACGGGGTCCCCGACGCAGGGGAGGAACCGGGTGCGCAGCCCACGACACGAGACCGGACCACCGGATCTCACCACGCCCGAGGGGTTCGGCGCGTTCTACGAGGAGCACATCGACGCGGTCCTCGGCTTCGTCACCCGCCGGGTCGCCGACCCGCACCTGGCGGCCGACCTGACGGCCGACATCTTTCTCGCGGCGATGGGATCGGCCGGGGCCTACCGGGGCCACAGGGGAGCCCCGGTCGCCTGGCTGTTCGGCATAGCCCGCAACGTCCTGTCGGGCCATGCCCGGGGACGCGCCCGCGAGAGCGGCGCGCTGGCGCGGCTCAGCGGACGCCGGCTGCTCGACGACGAGGACGTCGCGGCGCTGGAGGAACGGATCGACGCGCAGCGGGCCTTCAGGGCCCTGGCCGAGCGCCATGCGGCGCTGTCCGAGCCGCTGCGCGCCGCGCTCGACCTGGTCGTCGTCGACGAACTCACCCCGGCCGAGGCCGCGCAGGCCCTCGGCGTCACCCAGGCGACCGTCCGGGTCCGCCTGCACCGGGCCCGGCGCGCGCTGAGCGCCCCGGGCGCCGTCACCGAACGCCAGTTGGAGGTAGCCCGATGAGCACCCGGCCCAGCGGCTTCGAGGACCGGCTGAAGGCCGCGCTCCTGGCCCGCCTCCCGGAGGCCCCGGCCCCGTCGCCGGCACCCACCTCCGCCCGCCGCTATGGCATCCCCCTCGTGGTGGGCGTCGCCACGGCCGCCGTCGTCGCCGTCATGGCCCTGCCCGGCAGCGCCCGCAACGGCTCGCTGCCCGCCGGTGGTCCCACCGCCTCGCCGAGCCCCTCGGCCACGGACGCGCCCGAGATCAAGAAGGATCCGGACGGCTCGCTCCGGTTCAAGCTGCCCGAGAACAACCAGATCCCGGCCCTGGTGGACGAGCTGAAGGCACTGGGGGTCCCCGCCGTTCTGATCCCGATGCGGCCGCGGTCCCAGTGCTCCGAGCCCGGCGGTGGGTACCGCGGTCCGCAGGCCGACCCGGAGGCCGAGATCATGCAGTCCGGCAAGGGCGACTTCGACCTGAAGGTCAACGCGAAGACGGTCCCCCCGGGGTACTCGCTCACGTTCGAATGGGCGGAGTACCACCCGCTGGGTCAGTGGGGGCGCGGCGTCGGCGTGATCGAGACGTCCAAGGTCGCGTCCTGCCACATCGACTACTCCGAGGGCTTGGAAGAAGCGCTGAAGGCGGCCACCGAGCCGCCGAAGGACACTGGCAAGACGATCGAGGTCGCGGTGCCCACGCCTGATGAACTGCCCGAACTGGTGAAGAGGCTTCAGGCGCAGGGGGTCAGCGTCGCGGTGACCGAGATGAAGCCCGCGTCGGAGTGCTCGCACATGGGTGGCGGCTACCGCGGTCCGCAGGCCGACCCCGAGGCCGATCTGTTCCGCATGGGGGGCGGAACCACGTTGAAGATCAACTCGAAGACGGTCCCTCCGGGTTACACGCTCGTGTTCTCGAAGGCCAGGCCATCAAGCCCTTACGCGCAGGTCCGGTACGGCGTGAAGGAGACGTCGAAGGTCACGCCCTGCGAGATCGACTTCTCCCCGAGCGACGAAGAACAGGCCAGGTTGCAGGCCGATTTGCAGGCCAAGCTCAAGGAACGCCAGGGCAGTTCCCAGCCTCCTGCGTCACCGCCCAGTACGTCATCGCGGTAAGCCCGGCCTTCCGCCCCGGCCCCTCAGGGCCGGGGCGCACGCGTGCCCGCGACGAGACGACCACGATCAGGTGTCGGCAGGGCTCGATGGCCGGCACGCGGAACGGCCCCGCCTTCAGGCCCGGTTCGATCCGGATGCCCGTCGGCCGGGGCCGTTCGCGTTCCCGAAACGTGGAACCGCAGTGCCGCCCACGGTGTCCCTCCTACACGGGGGACTCCGGCGCGATCCGGCTCCGCACGGCCGACTGGACGTCCTCTTCCTCCGCCGGGTCCGCCGCCAGGCGGCGCAGCCGGGGCGCGACCCGCGCGTCGGCGGTTTCGGCGTGGTGGGCCGCCACCTCGCGGGTGGTCTCCTCGCAGTCCCAGAGGCACTCGACCGCGAAGCCCGCCGCGAAGGAGGGGTCCGTGCTGGCCAGGGCGCGCGCGGCCCGGCCGCGCAGGTGGGACGAGGCCGTCTCGCGGTAGATGTGGCGCAGTACGGGGGCCGCGCAGCCGATCGCGAGGCGGCCGGCTCCGTCGACCAGGGCGAACAGCCGCTGCGTGTCCGGGCCGGAGCCGCGGACCGTGGAGCGCAGGGCGCCCAGGACCAGGGACGCGTCCTCGGCTCCGCCCCGAGCGGCCAGGGTGGCCGCGGCGGCCGCGCCCAGCGCGTCGGGGCGGTGGACCCAGCGCCGGGCCCGATCGACGGCCTCGGAGCCGCACATGCGCTCGTAGGCGGCCACGGCGGGCTCGTCGGCGGCGGCTTCGATGAGGTCCAGCACGGCCGGGTTGTCCGGTTCGGCGAGGACCAGGTGGTGCAGGGCGGTGGCGCGGGCCGCCTCGCCGGAGGCACCGGCGGCGGCCGCGAGGATGGCGGCCCGGTCCTCGGGCGCGGCCACGGCGGCCAGGCAGCGCGCGGCGGGCACGTGCAGCGGCGTGCCGCGGCGCAGCCCGTCGGCGGCCCAGTCGAAGACGGCCTGGACTCCCCAGCCCGGCCGGGGCCCGTTCGGGGTGAGCTGGCGCTGCCAGCGGTCGAAGGAGCCCTGCTGACGGGCGGCGCGCAGGCGCTCCCCGTACTGCGGCGACTCCTCCCACAGCCACCACGGCCGGGGCTCGTACGCGTCGCGGACGGCGGCGGCCAGCCGCGCCTCGCCCTCCGCCGTGGCGGGGAAGCGGGCCAGGACGGGCGCGGCCAGGGACCGCAGCCCCTCGTCGTCGTCGCGCAGGGCGAGCTCGTCGAGGGCCCAGGCCCAGTTCGCCCCGGAGGCGGCGTACCGGCGCAGCAGCATGAGCGCGTCGTCGCGGCCGTACGAGGCCAGGTGGCCCAGCACGGACAGGGCGAGGCCGGTCCGGTGGTCCTCCTCGTCGAGGAGGTCCTCGGCGCTGAAGAGGTGGGCCTCGATCTCGCCCAGGGGGCCGTCGAGATCCAGGTACAGCCTGGCGTAGTACAGCGAGCGGTTCTCGACCTGCCAGTCCTGGCGCGGGTCGCGGAGCACGCACTGGTTGAGGGCCTCGAGGGCCTCCGCCCTGGGTGCCGCGAGTGCGTGCAGCGTGCCGTCGCCGCGGCCCCGCTGGAGGAGCCCGAGCAGGGTGCCGCTCGGCGCTATGACTGGTTCGAACATGGGAATGGCCTCAAATCAAGCTGGGGACGCAACCGGGAATCGGGATTCACAGGGCCGCGTAACAGCATGTGAGGACGTCCGCCGTCATGTTCCGCTCGATGTAGACCATTGCCTTCTCACTCTCGTCGGTGCTTCGTGACCATGGGAGCCGGTTCCGCAGGGCCGGGCCGGGACACCCGTTGTGTCCTGCCCGCTCCTGCCCGTCCCCCGTGCTCGCGAATCGAATCCGACGCCATGATGACCCAGCCGGTTTGTGCACCGCGACCACATTTACGGCCGCCGTGACCAACCTGTGAGGTCTGTGGCGCTCCCAGCCCGGCAAAAAGCGGACTACTTGGCTCCGAAGAGTTCCAGCAGGTCGGCCTTTGCGAACATGCGCGCCGTGTCCACGGCGGAGGGGGTTCCGGCGTTCGGATCGGCCCCGCCGGCGAGCAGGGCGCGGATGACGGCCTCCTCGCCCTTGAAGACGGCGCCGGCGAGCGGGGTCTGGCCGCGGTCGTTGGCGCGGTCGGCCTCGGCGCCGCGGGCGAGCAGGGCCGTGACGGCGTCGGCGTGGCCGTGGTAGGCGGCGAGCATGACCAGGGTGTCGCCGCGGTCGTTGGTGAGGTTCGCCGGGACCCCGGCGTCGAGGTAGGCGGTGAGCGTCTGCGTCTCCCCCTGGCGGGCGAGGTCGAAGATCTTGGTGGCCAGTTCGATGACGTCCTCGTCGGGGACTTCGCCGGAGGCGCCTTCGGTGTGCTCGCTCATCGTGCGTACCGCCTTTCACTCGCTGCTGGCATGAAGCTTCCCCGGGCCGTGCGGGCAGGGGGGCGCACGGCGCTGCGTCCGTACGGGTGAATCGCCAGAGTAGCGCCCTGGCCTGCACATGTACGGCCCGGGCCGAGGCAAGGATCACCCAGCACCCCCTGCGCGCCGGACGCGCCAGCCGGGGTGAGCCGGTCAAGTGAAAAACTCACGGATTCACTCTTATGCACCTTTTGTCGCATTGATACTTCCTGTGAGCCTGGAAGAACTGATGGTGACTGTCCCCACCAACCAGGAGAACCTCTCATGGTCCTGTCCATCTCAGGCGTGGTCCTGCTCGGCATCATCTGCTTCCTCTTCTTCAAGAAGGACGGGATGAAGCTGACGCACGCGTTCGTCTGCTCGCTCTTCGGCTTCTTCCTCGCCGGCTCCGCCATCGCCCCGAGCATCACGGCGAGCACGGCCAGCCTCGCGAGCCTGCTCGGCGGGATCAAGCTCTAGCCCGGCCACCCCGCAGCGCACGACCAGCAACACCCGAAACACCCGTCACACCCACAACTCCAGGAGACGCCCGTGGCCCGGCGCCCACTTCCCCGCATCCTCAGCAGCGGCACCACGTCGCTGGCCCGGGGCCGCGACCTCGCTCGCACGGCCGCCGACAGTGCCACGGACGTCCTCCATCCGCTCCTCACCATCGGACGCGGCCTGCGCATCCTGGCCTCGGCCGGGCGGCGCAAGTGGGCCGAGACCCCCAAGGACAAGCGTGGTCCCGCGCTGTTCCTGGGAGCCGCCTGCGTCCTCGTGGTCGCACTGGTCCCCTACGGCCCGCTCATCGCCCTGATCACCCTCATGGCGGCGGCGGCCTGGCAGGGCCGCGACCGCAATCCGGTGAAGACCGGGCCCAGCGATGCCGAGACCGAACGGCTCGGCTCCCTCTACGAAGCCCTCGTGCCGTACTTCTCCATCCCGGAGGACCCCAGTCCGCTCTTCGCCCACGGCGGGGAGTGGGACAAGGCCTTCAGCGGCTACGAGTTCGACGAGGCGGGCCGCATCACCCGGCTCCACATCCGCTACCCGGCCTACTTCACCGATGGCGAGGCCGCCTCAAGGGCCCGGATCGAGGCACTGCTGCACGCCAAGTCCGGGCGCGGACGCGAGTATCTCTTCGACTGGGACGAGGAGGGCAACCAGCTCGACCTGAGTGTGCTGGCGGCGCTGCCGACGGGCATCGCCGCCCAGCCGTTCGTCACCTCGCCCGGCGAGACCGTGCTCGGCTTCACCGACGCCGGCAGCGTGCAGCGCACCCTGCCCGTCCTGGAGGGCGACGAGCCCCGCGACGTGCCGCCGGTCATCTGGCGCACCGGGCCCCGCTCCACCGAACCCCACCTGCTGGCCGTCGGCCAGCCCCGCAGCGGCACCTCCACCCTGCTCCGTTCCATCGCCCTCCAGGCCCTGCGGCACGGCGGCGACGTCATGATCGTCGAAGGCGGCGGCAGCGGCGATTACGCCTGCCTGGCCGGCCGCAGCGGCGTCCTCGCCGTGGAATGCGGGCCGACCGGGGCGCAGGCCACCATGGAATGGGCCGCGCGGGAGACCGAGCGGCGGCTCATCGCCACCCACCGGGCCCGGGAGGCCGGCCGGCCGGCGCCCGAGGACACCCGGCGCCCCCTGTGGATCCTGCTGGACCAGCCGAGCGTGCTGGCCCACCTCGCCGTCGCCGAAGGGCGCCCCGACCCGCTGGCCCAGTTGCAGGTGCCGCTGCGGCACGGGCGGCCCGCGCACGTCACGGTGGTGGTGGCCGAGCAGTTCGACCACCTGGAGCTGCTGCACGACGCCGTCTGGCAGCACACCCGCGCCCGGGTCGTGCTCGGGCCCGCCGCGATCCAGCAGATCGCCGACGTGCTGGGGCTGCCGCCGCACACCACGCCGACGGCCCACGTGCCGCCGGGCCGCGGGTACGCCCGGCTCGGTACCGGTCCCGTACACCGCTTGCAGGTGCCCGCCACCCCGGACCCGTACGACGAGGCCACGCACCCGGTGTACCGGCAGGCCGTACTGGAGCTGCTGCCGCAGCGGCCGGCGCCGGGCGCGGGAGGCGGCCAGGGCCACACCACGCCGGGCAAACCGCTCCAGGGGCAGCCGCCGGCCCAGGGCTCGGCTCTGGATGCCCCGGAGATTCCGGAGGTGCCGGCCGAGGCTCCGTAGGACGCGGCCCAATCCAGCCTCGCCGGCGTTTGAGGCGTGGGGTCTGGGGCGGAGCCCCAGTTTCGGGAAGGGGCGGGGTGGGGGAAGGATCCGCGCAGCGGCGCACTGGCTACCGGTGCCCTCCCCGGCGGGGTCGGGTCGGGGGCCGGTTCCGACGGGGCCGGGCGCGCGCCGGGGCGTCTCCTCGGGCGCCGAACGTGGCCAGGGGTCGGGTAGTGCGGCGGTGTTGTGTTCGGCGCCCTGCGGGGACGCCCCGACGCACACCCGGCCCCGCCGAAACCGGCGGGCGGGGGCCCGTGCGGCCTGCGGGGCGCCCCGGCGCAATCAGCGGTTACGCCACGAAGGTGCGCGGCGGCTCCGCCCCGCCGCCGCCCGCGCCCGTGCCGACCAGCCGGGCCGCAGCCGCCAGCCGGGACGCGGCCTCCTCGGCCACCGGCCCGCCCACGGTGAAGGGCAGCCGGACATAGCCCTCGAAGGCCCCGTCCACGCCGAACCGCGGCCCCGAGGGGACCCGTACGCCCACCCGCTCCCCCACCTCGGCCAGCCGGGACCCGGAGAGCCCGCCGGCGCGGGCCCACAGGGTCAGCCCGCCCTGGGGCACCTCGAACTCCCAGTCCGGGAGCTCCCGGCGCACCGCCGCGACCAGCGCGTCGCGGTTGTCCCGGGCCTGGTCGCGGCGGATCCCGACGGCCTCCCGCCAGCCCCCGGTCCGCATCAGCCAGTTCACCGCGAGCTGTTCCAGCACGGGCGTGCCCAGGTCGGCGTAGGCGCGGGCGGCCACCAGGCTGCGGATGACGTCGGGGGCGGCGCGGACCCAGCCGATCCGCATGCCCGCCCAGAAGGCCTTGCTGGCGGAGCCCACGGTGATGACCGTGCTGCCGGCCGGGTCGAAGGAGCAGACCGGCCGGGGCATCTCCAGGTCCGGGTCCAGCTGGAGCTCCAGCATGGTCTCGTCGGCGACCAGGACGGTGCCGGCCGACCGGGCGGCCTCCACCATGGCGCGGCGCTGCTCCTCGGAGGCCAGGGCTCCGGTCGGGTTGTGGAAGTCGGCGACGACGTAGGCGAGGCGGGGGGCCGAGTCGCGCAGCACCTGCCGCCAGACGTCCATGTCCCAGCCGGCCAGCCCGTCGGCCATGGCGACGGGGACCAGGCGCACCCCGGCGGCGCGCATGAGCTGGAGGATGTTCGCGTAGGAGGGGGACTCGACGGCGATCCGCTCCCCGCGCCCGGCGAAGAGGCTGCAGATGGCGTCGATCGCGCCCATGGCACCGGTGGTGACCATGATCTGCTCGGGCATGGTGGGGATGCCCTGCTCGGTGTAGCGGTCGGCGAGCATCCGGCGCAGCGCGGGCAGGCCGGCCGGGTAGTCCCCGTGGGTGTGCGCGTACGGCGGCAGCTCCTCCAGCGCCCCTTGGACGGCCTTGGTGAGCCAGGGCTCGGGGGCGGGCAGGGCGGCGCAGCCGAGGTCGATCATCGAGCCGAGGGACTCGGGCGGCAGCGGCTCCAGACCGCGGGCGGGCAGCGGGTTCCCGGCCGGTACGGAGGTCCAGCTGCCGGCGCCCCGGCGCGATTCCAGGAACCCCTCCCCGCGCAGGGCCTCATACGCGGCGGCGACCGTGGTGCGGCTGAGGGAGAGGGCGACGGCCAGCTCCCGCTCGGCGGGGAGCCGGGCGGCGACCGGGACGCGGCCCTCCAGGACGAGGAGGCGGATCCCGTCGGCGAGGGTGCGGTACGCGGGCGGTTTGCGGGCGCCGGAGACGGCGGTCCGCTCCTGCTGCGAGCTGATGAGACGGGCGAGCTGAGCGGCGCCGACCGCTGAGGTCCATTCGGCCATGGCGTCCGGTCCACCTTCGTCGGATTGGCCTCGACGGAGCACGTCGGGGGCCTGGATTGGATTGATACCTGCGGCACAGACTGTCACGCGCCAGTCCACTCGCACCAGGGGCCTCGGCCTTCGCACCCGGGCGCGGGCTCGGGCGGCACCCGACACGGCCCCGGTCGCGTCCGCCGTTCACCTCGCCGACCACCGGCCCCTCCCGCCACGGGGGATACTGCCGCCGTGACGCACGTACGCCTTCGCCATCCGTATCTGGACCACCCGGCTCCGATTCCCTTCGCGCACCGGGGAGGTGCCGCGGACGGCCTGGAGAACACCGCCGCCGCCTTCCGCCGGGCGGCCGACGCGGGCTACCGGTACTTCGAGACCGATGTGCACGCCACGGCCGACGGGAAGCTCGTCGCCTTCCACGACTCCACCCTGGACCGGGTCACCGACGGCCGGGGCCGGATCGCCGAGCTGCCCTGGGCGCGGGTCCGCGAGGCCCGCGTGGCGGGCACCGAGCCGCTGCCGCTGTTCGAGGAGCTCCTGGAGGAGTTCCCGGACGCCCGCTGGAACATCGACGTCAAGGCCGAATCGGCGCTGCACCCGCTGGTGAACCTGATCGCGCGGACCGGGATCTGGGACCGGGTCTGCGTGGGCTCCTTCTCGGAGAGCCGGGTGGCCCGCG
The DNA here is from genome assembly GCF_055571215.1 of Streptomyces sp. NPDC030995. Classification (NCBI taxonomy): domain Bacteria; kingdom Bacillati; phylum Actinomycetota; class Actinomycetes; order Kitasatosporales; family Streptomycetaceae; genus Streptomyces; species Streptomyces sp. NPDC030995. The sequence continues at coordinate 418,163 of NZ_JBVIFS010000003.1, read as the reverse complement.
CCCAGAAGATCGCCGGCCCCCGGCTGGCGACCTCCTACGGGGTGCGCGGGGTGGTCGGCCTTCGGCTGCGCTCGTACGCGATCCCGGCGGCGCTGCGCGTGGGGGCGGTGGCGGCCCAGGTGCCCGAGACCCAGGCGGGCATCCGCGTGGTCGACCGGCGCTTCGTACGGACCGCGCACGAGCGCGGACTCCAGGTGCACGTGTGGACCGTGAACGAACCGGAACGTATGGAGGCTCTCCTCGACCTGGGTGTCGATGGCATCATGACCGACCAGATCGACATCTTGCGCACGGTGCTGGACCGGCGCGGAGCCTGGGCCTGACTCGCTCTTGGGCCGCCGCGCGGGCCCGGCGGCCGCTGCGGTACGGGGACCAGCGAGGGGGACACCACATGAGTGCCGAAGACACCAGGAAGACCGGCGAAGCGGAACCGGGTGCGGAGCCGGGCGCGGAGGACGGCAGACCGGCCGTCACGTCCGCGGCCGCGACGGCTGCGGCGGCCGCGCGCAAGCGCGAACAGCGGGGCTGGTACTTCTACGACTTCGCCGTCTCGGTGTACTCGGCGAGCGTGCTCACCGTGTTCCTCGGGCCGTACCTGACCTCGATCGCCAAGGCCGCCGCCGACGCCGAGGGCTTCGTGCACCCGCTGGGCATCCCGGTGCGGGCCGGTTCCTTCTTCGCCTACTCGGTCTCGGCCTCGGTGATCCTGGCCGTCCTGATGATGCCGCTGGCCGGGGCGGTCGCGGACCGGACCGGCCGCAAGAAGCCGCTGCTGGCGGTGGCCGCGTACACGGGCGCCGCGGCGACGGCCGGGATGTTCTTCCTCGGCGGTGAGCGCTACCTGCTGGGCGGGCTGCTGCTGATCGTGGCCAACGCCTCGCTGTCCGTCTCGATGGTGCTCTACAACGCCTATCTGCCGCAGATCTCCACGCCCGACGAGCGGGACACCGTCTCCTCGCGGGGCTGGGCCTTCGGCTACACCGCGGGCTCGCTGATGCTCGTGGTGAACCTGGTGCTCTACATGGGCCACGACTCCTTCGGCCTCACCGAGGGCATGGCGGTACGGATCTGTCTGGCCTCGGCGGGCCTGTGGTGGGGCGCCTTCGCGCTGATCCCGCTGCGCCGGCTGCGGGACCGGGCCGTGGTCCGGGAGCCGGGGTCGGCGCCGGCGCTCAGCGGCTGGAAGCAGCTCGTCGCGACGCTGAGGGACATGCGGCGCTACCCGCTGACCCTGTCGTTCCTGCTCGCGTACCTGATCTACAACGACGGCGTGCAGACGGTGATCTCCCAGGCCTCCATCTACGGCTCGGAGGAGCTGGAACTGGAGCAGTCCACGCTGATCGGGGCGGTGCTGCTGGTGCAGATCCTGGCGGTGGCGGGCGCGCTGGGGATGGGCCGGCTGGCGCGGATCTACGGTGCCAAGCGGACGATCCTGGGCTCGCTGGCCGCATGGGCGGTGACGCTGGCGGCCGGCTACTTCCTGCCCGCCAGGACTCCGGTGTGGTTCTTCGCGCTCGCCTCGATGATCGGGCTGGTGCTGGGCGGCAGCCAGGCGCTGTCGCGCTCGCTGTTCTCGCACCTGGTGCCGGCGGGCAAGGAGGCCGAGTACTTCTCGGCGTACGAGATGAGCGACCGCGGGCTGAGCTGGGTGGGGCCGCTCGTGTTCGGCCTGACCTACCAGGTCACGGGCAGCTACCGGGACGCGATCATCTCGCTGGTGGTCTTCTTCGCACTGGGATTCGTGCTGCTGGCGAGAGTGCCGGTGCGGCGCGCGGTGGAAGCGGCAGGCAATCCTGTACCGGAGCGGATCTGAGAGCGGGTCCACGAGCGCGCACGGCCCGGATCCACGAACGAATTCCGAACGAATTTAGACGTTGAAGCAAAGGGCCGGTAGTGTACGCCTTTGGCCTGCCAGGCGGACCGTTACTGCGCGCTTGAGAAGTGTAGACGTTGGGTGACATCTGCTGCCAGATGTGACAAAACGGGCATTGGTGGGTACAACAAGGGGCGGCACGACGGGCGACGCATGACCCGGAGCGGGAATCTATACCGCAGTCCGGACGTTGACCGGATGACGACGACAGCGACACCTGTCCTGTGGGCGACAAAGCCCGGGAGGCACGATTCATGAGTGAGCGAGCTCTCCGCGGTACGCGCCTCGTGGTTACCAGCTACGAGACGGACCGCGGCATCGATCTGGCCCCGCGCCAGGCGGTGGAGTACGCATGCCAGAACGGACATCGATTTGAGATGCCGTTCTCGGTTGAGGCAGACATTCCGCCGGAGTGGGAGTGCAAGGCGTGCGGCGCCATGGCACTCCTGGTGGACGGGGACGGGCCCGAAGAGAAGAAGGGCAAGCCTGCGCGAACGCACTGGGACATGCTCATGGAGCGGCGCACCCGCGAGGAGCTGGAGGAAGTGCTGGCCGAGAGGCTTGCGGTCCTTCGTTCCGGCGCCATGAACATTGCCGTGCATCCGCGGGACAGCCGCAAGTCCGCCTGACAGCCGGACGAACAGATAAGCCGAAGGGGCCCCGCCACACTCAGTGTGGCGGGGCCCCTTCGGCTTTCTCCTGCCCGTCGGCTCCTACGGGGCCAGGGGCGGGCGGTACGTCGTGTCCGGGCCGTCGTGCTGCTGCCCGGGCCGGTCCTCGCGGATGACCTCGCCCTGGACGATCTTGCCGTCGGGGTAGTGGATGCGGGCCTGCTGGAAGGCGTCGCCGAAGGGGCCGGCCGGAGCCGAAGCCATCTTCCGCTCCAGCGAGCGGGCCGCCCGGCGGCCCAACCAGGCCCGGACGGGCGGGAGCAGCAGGAACAGGGCCGCCACATCGGAGAGCAGGCCCGGCAGCATCAGGAGCAGGCCCGCCAGCATGGTGAGGCCGTTGCCCCGGCCGGGCTGCTGCGGGGTGGGCTGCTGCCCCTGCTGGGCCTGCTGGAAGGTGTCCGCCAGGTTCTTGAAGGCCCGCCGCCCCGCCCGCTTGATGACCACCGCGCCGAGGACCATCCCGCCCGCGAGCAGCGCGGCGACGGTCACCCCACCGGCGGCTCCGGCGACCAGGCTGAGCAGCCAGATCTCCAGGATCAGCCAGGCGGCGATCGCCAGGGGGAGGAAGGTGCGGGCGGGCGAGCGCCGCCGGGGGGCGGTCGAGGTACCCGACCGCATGGATCCAGTGCCGGTCGTCATACCGACCAGTGTGCCCGGAGCCGCGTAAAAGTGGCCTCAGCCGGAGGTACCGGACATCCCCTAGGGGGTGTGTCCGGGGTCCGTCAGACCTTGCGGTCCGGCTTGCCCAGCAGCTTGGCCGCCTGGGCCTTGAGACCCCACTGGGTAACCCGCCACAGGGCCTCCACCACGATGTCCTTGCTCATCTTGCTGTCGCCGAACTCACGCTCGACGAAGGTGATGGGCACCTCCACCACGCGGAAACCCTTCTGCACGGCCCTGCGGGCCAGGTCGACCTGGAAGCAGTAGCCCGCGGAGGCCACCTCGTCCAGGCCGAGGCCCTCCAGGGTCTCGCGGCGGAAGGCGCGGTAGCCGCCGGTCACGTCGCGGATCGGGACGTTCAGCATCAGCCGGGAGTACGTCGAACCGCCGCGCGAGAGGATCTCGCGGCTCTTGGGCCAGTTCACGACCCGGCCGCCCGGCACCCAGCGGGAGCCGAGGACCAGGTCGGCACCGGCCAGCGCGGTGAGCAGCCGGGGCAGCTCCTCCGGCTGGTGGGAGCCGTCGGCGTCCATCTCGACGATCACCCCGTACCCGGCCTCCAGGGCCCAGACGAAGCCCGCCAGGTAGGCGGCGCCCAGCCCCTCCTTGCCCTTGCGGTGCAGGACGTGCACGTGGTCGTCGCCGGCCGCCAGCTCGTCGGCGAGCTTGCCGGTGCCGTCGGGGCTGTTGTCGTCCGCGACCAGGATGTGGGCCTCGGGCACCGCCGCACGGACGCGGCCGACGATCAGCCCGATGTTCTCCGCCTCGTTGTAGGTCGGAATGATCACCAAGGCTGTACCGAGCGGCCCGTAGGTCCGCTGTCCGCCGTCGCTCACTGAGTCCCCTTTTGTGCGCTTGCACGTCCTGTACGTCTGGTCGCAGAGGATGACTTTAGAACAGCGGTCGGGGCCCGCGGTCCTTCGGGCCGGTCAGAAGGCCGCTGGATGCGGGCCGCCGTGACCGTTGTCTACTGGACCGCCGGGCCCCGACCGGGGGCCACCTCCCCCAGCTACCGCTGGGTGCCCCCACCGGCGAAACCTTCCCTCGCCCCCGAGGCGCGGGCGCGCTGAGCAGACGGATCCGTCCGGCACGGACGTCCTGTGGTGGACCCGGCCGAACTTATCCGGGTCCGACCGCCCGTACCGAACCCAGGCCCGCCGGATCACCCCTGTGGGCGTACGAATGCCTCCCGCCCGCCGACGACGGTCGCGAGGCACACCGGCAGGTCCGATCCGGGGGTCAGGTCGGGCAGTCCGGGAGTGCCCGAGCGGGGGTCGGTGGACCAGCGGGCCACCCGGTCGTCGGGGGCCTGGACGACCAGTTCACCGGTCTGCCAGACCGCGTAGTCGGCGGGGGCGCCGGGGACGAGGATCCCCGCGTCGTCGCGGCCCAGCGCCCGCCAGCCGCCCCGGGTGTGGGCGGTGAAGGCGGCCCGTACGGAGATGCGGTGCTCGGGGGTCCGGTGGAAGGCGGCCGCGCGGACGGTGCCCCACGGGTCGAGCGGGGTGACGGGGGCGTCCGAGCCGAAGGCCAGCGGGACACCGGCCTTGAGCATGGCCGCGTACGGGTTGAGGGTGCGGGCGCGGTCGGCGCCGAGCCGGTCGGCGTACATGCCGTCCTCGCCTCCCCAGGCCGCGTCGAAGGCGGGCTGCACGGACGCGGTGAGGCCCAGCTCGGCGAAGGCGGCGATGGCGGCGGGGGTCATCATCTCGGCGTGTTCGACGCGGTGCCGGGCGGCGCGGACCCGGGCCAGGCCGACCCGCTCGGCGGCCTTGCGGACGCCCTCCACGACGGCGGTGATCGCGGCGTCGCCGATGGCGTGGAAGCCGGCCTGCAGGCCCGCCTCGGTACAGGCGGCCACGTGCTCGGCGACTGCGTGCTCGTCGAGGTAGCCGGTGCCGGTGTGCGAGGCGTCGGCGTACGGGGCGTGCAGGCACGCCGTGTGCGAGCCGAGGGCGCCGTCGACGAAGAGGTCCCCGGCGGCTCCGACGGCCCCGAGCGCCTTGGCCCGGTCGATGTCCCGGTCGGCCCAGTACCCGAAGACGCGCGGCCCGGGCCGCTCGGCGGCCAGGGCGAGCAGGCCGGTGAAGTCCTCGGCGGAGGAGATGTCGGGCCCGCCGCACTCGTGGAGCGAGCCGATGCCGAGGGACGCGGCCCGGTCGAGGGCGGCCCGCTGGGCCTCGGCGCGCTGAGCGGGGGTGACGGCGGCCAGCGCGGCCCGCCGCACGGCGTGGTGGTCGTCCCGGGTCAGCGGCTCGTCCCCGTCGGGCCGCACCCCCGGAACCAGGTCCAGCAGGGCGGTGGTGACCACGGCCGAGTGCACGTCGATGCGGCTCAGGTAGAGCGGGCGGCCGCCGGCGGCCTCGTCGAGCTCGGCCCGCCGCGGTGCGCGCCGCTCGGGCCAGCGTGCGGCGTCCCAGCCGTGCCCGAGGAGCACCCGGTCGGCCGGACGGCTCGCGGCGTACACCCGTACGAGGTCCAGCGCGGCGGACAGGGAGCGCGCCCCGGAGAGGTCCAGCCCGGTCAGGGCCAGACCCGCGGAGGTGGCGTGCACGTGGGCGTCGGTGAAGGCGGGCGTGACGAGCGCGCCGCCCAGGTCGACGACCTCGTCCACGCCCTGCGCGAAGGCGTCGGCGGCGCCCTCGGAGCCGACCCAGGCGATGTGGCCGCGCTCGACGACCATCGCGGTGGCGAAGGGGTCGGCGGGGCTGTGGACCTCGCCCCCGCGGAGGAGGACGGTCCTGGTCGGTGCTCCGGCGGCGTCGGCGGAGTGGGCGGTGCGGTCAGTCATGCCGACCAGTCTCCCGCGTCCCCCTCCCCCGTCCGACCGCCGGGTCCCCCGCGGGGCGCCGGACACCGGCTACACGCGGGGCGGGCGGGCTTCGTAGGGGGTGGAGAGGACCACCGTGGTGCGCGTGGAGACGTGCGCGAGGGCGCGCAGGCGGCCCAGGAGGTCTTCCAGCTCCAGGGGGGTGGCGACGCGCACCTTGAGGATGTAGTTCTCGTCGCCCGCGACGCTGTGGCAGGCCTCGATCTCGGGGACGCCGGCCAGCCGGTCGGCGATGTCGTCCGGGGCGCTCGGGTCGAAGGGCTTGACCGAGATGAACGCCGTCAGCGGCAGGCCGACGGCCTCCGGGTCGACCACGGCCGCGTAGCCGCGGATCACCCCGCGCTGCTCCAGGCGGCGTACTCGCTGATGGACTGCCGACGTGGACAGTCCGGTGGCCTTGCCCAGGTCCGTGTAGCTCATCCGCCCGTCCCGCACGAGCAGATCCACGATCTGGCGGTCCAGCTCCTCCATTGCGCTCATAGCCGCACAACTTAAGGCCCAATGGCCCTCCAGGCACAGCGGTGTCCGCCCACTGGAGGCATCTGCGCCAGGCATGTGACCAAGGCCACAGGGGTATGCAAGGGCAGGCCGGTCTGTTGTGGTTACTCGTGACGCTCGGCGGGAAGTGGTTGCTGTGGCCGAGGCCGCAGAACCTGCCCGCCCGGCCCACCCAAGGGGGAGTACATCCATGCTGAACACCAAGCGCGCCGGTCGCACCGAACCGGGGCCCCTGGAACCGCTCGATTCCGGGAACGGCACGTTCCCGCGGGACGCTCAGGACGCCGAAGACGGCGAATACCTCGACGACACCGAGGGATTCGAGATCCACCACGCCATCTGCCCCGACTGCGGCCAGTCAATCGCCCTCGTCGCGGACGAGGAGTACCTGCCGCAGCACGCGCTCTGCCTGACCCCGTGGAACCCCTTCGGGCTCACGGTGTGCGCGGGCACCGGGCGGCCCGCGACCGACGCGCTGCCCACCGTCGGCATGATCCAGCCGGTGGAGGCGCAGGAGCCGGAACCCGTCGTGCTCTCGGCCCTGCCCCAGGGCCTGGACTGGCGGACGCAGCCCTTCTCGCACGTCGGCGGCCCGGGCTCGCGTCCGGTCCGGGTGGTGAGCCCCGTACTGCCGCAGCCGCAGGCGCAGACGCGGCAGCAGCACGCACAGGCGGCCTGACGGTCGCCCGGGCGCTCCGCTCCCTTCGCTTCTCTTACATCCCCGCTCGCTACCAGTACGTCCCCTGCACCATGGCGGCCAGGCTGGCGTGGTGCAGGATCAGGCTGTCCGGATCCGCCGGGATCTCCACCTCGCCGAAGTGCGCCTGCCGGTAGGCGATGCGCAGCATCACGATGCCGTGGCGCAGGGCCGCGTACAGGGTGTGGAACTCCATGTTCCGCGGGGTGTGCCCGGTGAGTTCGGCGTACCGGCGCTCCAGGTCCTCGCGGCGCAGGAAGTCCGGCAGGCCGGGCTGGCCGAAGCTGACCGTGAGGTCCTGGAAGAAGCGGTGGAGGTAGACGGTCCAGCCGAGGTCCACCTCACGCGGGGCGTACGCCGCCATCTCCCAGTCCAGCACGGCCGCCGGCGTGAAACCGTCGTAGATGACGTTGCCGATGCGGGCGTCGCCCCAGTTGAGGACGGCCGGGCCCTCGTCGGCCGGCCACAGCTCCTCCAGGCGGGCGAACGCCCGCTCGATGAGCGGGGACGGGGCGAGCCCGCCCACCACCCAGGAGTAGTAGGCGCGTTGGGCGTCCACGTGCCGGCGCAGCGGGCTGCCCTCGCCGGCCGGGAGGAGGAACTCGGCCTCCTTGGCCGGGAACTGGTCGTGCAGACGGGCCAGGAGCGAGATGCTCGCCTCCTGGAGACCCGCGCGTTCGGCGTCGGTCGCGGCGTGCAGCCAATTGCCCTCGTAGGTGTAGGGCATGACATCGGGCGGGACCCGGCCCTCGGCACGGGCCATCACGAAGAACGGCGCCCCCAGCGGCCCCGGGTCCTCCTCCAGCCACTGCACGCGCGGGACGGGCAGGTCCGTGTGCTCGGCGACCAGGCTCATCACGCGGTGCTGGCGGGGCATGTCGTAGGTCGGGAAGACGGTGTAGGCGGCCGGGTCGGCGGCGAGCCGCAGCGCGCAGGCGCGCAGCGGGGCGTCGGGGTGCTCTATGTCGAAGAGCAGGGTCTCGCTGGACATGCCGTTGGAGCCGGGGACGGAGACGTTGGCGACCTTCGCACCGGGGAGCCTGGTGTCGAGCCAGGCGGCGAGGCGGCGGCCGAGCTCTTCGGGCTCTCGGGTGGAGGTGCGCGGACGTGGAGCGGTGGCCATGGGATGGGCTCCCTTCCTACGAGTTCCTACGAGTTCCTACGAGTTCCTACGGGGCTGCTGGGCAACCGAACTACGGGGGTACCGGTCTGCTACCGGTCTACTGGGCGACGGAGGAGTAGTCGGCGAAGCCGCTCGGGTCGTGGCGGCCGAAGCTGCCGTGTTCGAAGATGCCGTGTCCCACCCGGCCGTCGAGGGTGAAGCGCGCCGAGTGGTCGGTGACGCCGAAGGCGGCCATCGGGTGGGCCGCGGGGTCGGACAGGTCGAAGACGCGGCGGTCGGTCCAGCCCCGCCCCTGCCAGGTGCCGTGCTGCCAGTCGGCGGCGGGCGGGTAGCCGGCGCCGACGGCGAGCGGGGAGGAGTTCAGGATCTCCACGCCCAGTTCGAGGGGCTTGCGGGCCGGGTCGGTGAGGTGGACGACGGCGCTCTCGGGGTGCCGGCTGCCGGGCCGGTAGCGGATGTCGGTGTGCGGCCAGCCGAGCTGGACGTCGTTCCGGCCGCTGCCTTCGGGGAAGACCTGCACGGCTTCGTTCAGGGTGCGGTGGCCGTCGGCGTCCTCCTGCGCGATCACCATCACGAAGCGGTCCTCGAAGCGGACCGGGACCCAGAGCCAGTGGAAGCCCTCGGGGCGGTACTCCTCGGCGGCGCGGCCGCCGTCCTCGCCGGGTATGGGCCGCACGCCCCAACTCCGGTCGCGGGTACCGGTCCACTCCCCCGGGGTGAGGGTGAACTCCTCGCCCTTCGCGCGGATGGTGCCGGTGACGTTGCCGGCCTGGACGAAGCGACGGCCTTCCAGCATGAGGCGGTCGCCGCGCCGCTGGATGTGGTGGGGCTCCCAGACGGCGGGGAACTCCGCGGTCCAGGTGACGTCGTACGAGAGCCCGTGCGGGTCGGCCGGGTCGGGGGCGCAGCGCAGCGTGAGCTGCTTGAGCGGGACGTCGACGGTGATGGACAGGGGTCCCACCGAGAGGTTCATCCGCTCGTCGGTGAGGGCGTCGGAGGCCCGGACGGCGAGGAGCTCGTCGCCGATGCGGAGGGTGGCGTAGGCGTCGATGACCCCGGCGTTGGGGTAGACGCCGAGGCCGAGGATGAGGACGGCGCGACCGGCGTGGTCGAAGACGTGGAAGATGCAGCGGTCGTAGGCGTTCCGGTCGCCGCTGACGAGGTGCTTCATCGACAAGGGAGCCTGGTGGATGGGGTATTCGTCGAGGGCGACGGGCCGGTCGGCGGGCATGGCGAACCTCCAGGACGGACGCGTTCGGGGGCTTCGGAGAAGCTTCGGAAGGGCTTCGGGGCTTGGAGAGCGGGGGGCGGCTCAAGCGGATATGACGGTACGTCAGAAACCCGGCTGGAGGCCACCCTTCTGGCACGGTCTGACAGACGGGCACGGCGCGCCGGGGGGCGAGGCGGGGGGTGAGGCGGGGCGGGGGCGGCGTTGCGCGCGGGGTGGCTTCGGCGGCGGCAGCCGCGCGGAGGGATGGGATCGCGCGGCGGGGGTGAGGCGGCGGCAGCCCGCGAAGCGGGTCGAGACCGGACGGGGACGGCTAAAGCCGGGGGGAGCCGGCGACCGGCATCAGGATCTTGGGCGGCGGCTTCGGGGGCGGGCGGGAGCCCCTCAGGCGGAATCAGAGAGGGTTTGGGGGTTTCCCGTCAGTCTCATCGTCTCTCCGTGTCGGGCCGGTCCCTCAAGGGCGCTCCCTTCGGTCGCGTCGCTTCGCGATGGCCTTCGGCCACCCTTGACCGACCGTCCCGCCACGGACATACGAAGACCGACGGGAAACCCCCAAAGGAACGGGCCGGGCGTTCTTTTCCAGGGACGGGGAGATCGGAGACCGTCGGGTCTGGTGCCGGCGGCCCAGCCCCCGAGGCGGCCCCATCTCCATCAGATCCGGGGCCGGGGGCTCGGGGCGCGTCAGATCGCTACGCGACGCTACGCGCTCCCCGACGACGGCGACTGCCAGCCGCCTGGGGCTGACGGGGACCAATGCGGGCTGATGAGGGGTCCGGAGGGGCGATTGCTCACCTCAGCCGAGCTCTACCCGCATCAGAGCGACCTCGTCACCACAAATGCAGGGACAGAAAGGGGCAATTGGGGCAAACGGACGGCCCTTTCGGCCGCCCACCCTCCCTCACCCGAGTACAGCTCGGTATAGCCGCTGTCTGACGCCTGCACGTCCCCAGACAGCCGTCAGACGCAGTCATTGAGGAGCATCCAAGGGCTGTGGCGGCTTATGAACGGCCCCAGACGGCCGGCAGCCGCCGTAGTCGAGGAGCGCGTAGCGATCTGACGCGTGCACCCCGTCTGATTGGTCGCCAGCTCGGTCTGGCCGCCGTCTGGTGGAGCTTTGGCCGCCCCAGACCCCGGATCTGATGGAGATGGGCCCGCTCCTGGGGATCTGCCCGCCGGCACCGGCCCGTCCATCGCTGATGTGCCCGTCTTGGAAAGCTCGGACCGGCCCGTTCCTTTGGGGGTTTCCCGGCAGTCTTCGTATGTCCGTGGCGGGACGGTCGGTCAAGGGTGGCCGAAGGCCATCGCGAAGCGACGCGACGTAGGAGCGCCCTTGAGGGACCGGCCCGACACGGAGAGACGATGAGACTGCCGGGAAACCCCCAAACCCACTCTGATTCCGGTCGAGGGGCTCCCGCGACTCGCAGCCACCGCCGCACAGCCTGATGGCATCCGCTGAGCTCCGGTCCACCGAAGCCACCGCCGCACAGCCCGATGCCGCCCGCCCGAGCTCCCGCCCACCGAAGCCCCCGCCGCACAGACTCCTGCCGCCCGCCGAGCCCCGGCCGCCCGAGCCCCGCCGCACCGGCCGATACCGCCCGCCAAGCCCCGCCACCCGGAGCCAACGCCCGACGTTCTGATGCCGTCCGCCCAGCCTCGCCCACCGAAGCCACCGCCGCACCGGCTAACGCCGTCCGCCCAGCCCCCGGCCCGCCGAAGCCCCGCCGCACGACCCGCCCCCGCCCCCACTCCCGCCCCCGCGGGGACGGCTCGAACGGATACCCGGGCACCGGGGGCGATTACCCAGCCCTTCGGTCTCGCGTTGGCCGTGCATGACCATGCTTCAGTCGGCAACGGGCCGGCGGCGTCGTCCGACGCCGCCGGGTTGCGAAGAATCGGTTCAGCGCCAGCAGCAGCCTCTGCGTGAGCAGCAGCAGGCTCCCGATCCGCCGATCTACCGTGATCTGCTGGCCCGGTGGGCCGACGCCGGCCGCACGCTGCCCGGGCGGCGCGATCCGGAGTGGTCCCGGCTCACGTCGTCCCCGATCTGGCCCACCAGCAGCAGCGGGCTGTACTAGGCGGGGCCTGCGCGGCGGGTCCGTCAGCGGGTCTCCGGGCCTGCCAGGTGGCGGGCGATGACCATGCGCTGGATCTGGTTGGTGCCCTCCACGATCTGGAGCACCTTCGCCTCGCGCATGAGCCGCTCGACGGGGAAGTCCGCGGTGTAGCCGTAGCCGCCGAGGATCTGCACCGCGTCCGTGGTGACGGCCATCGCCGCGTCGGTGCAGAACAGCTTGGCCATCGCCGCCTGACGGGAGAACGGCTTGCCCGCGTCCCGCAGCCGCGCCGCCGCGAGGTACAGCGCCCGGCCCGCCTCGATCTTGGTGGCCATGTCGGCCATCATGAAGCGCAGCCCCTGGAAGTCGGCGATCGGGTGTCCGAACTGCTTGCGGTCCAGGGCGTACACCAGCGCCTCGTCCAGCGCTGCCTGCGCGACGCCGATGGCGCAGGCCGCGATGCCCAGGCGTCCTGCGTCCAGTGCGGCCAGGGCGATGGAGAAGCCCTGCCCCTCCTCGCCGATGCGGCGGGAGTCGGGCACCCGTACGCCGTCGAAGTGCAGCTGGGCGGTGGGCGAGCCCTTCATGCCCATCTTCTTCTCGGGCACGGCCGCGCTCAGGCCCTCCGCGTCCCCGGGGACCAGGAAGGCCGTGATGCCCTTGGGGCCCTCGACGCCGGTGCGGGCGAGGACGGTGTAGAAGTCGGCGACTCCGCCGTGGGTGATCCAGGCCTTGGTGCCGGTGATGATCCAGTCGTCGCCGTCGCGCACCGCCTTGGTGGTGAGCGAGGCGGCGTCGGAGCCGGCGGCCGGCTCGGAGAGGCAGTAGGCGCCCAGCAGGCCGCCGCCGAGCATCGCGGGCAGGTGGGCGCCCTGCTGCTCCTTGGTGCCGTAACCGGCGAGGCCGTGGCAGGCCAGGGAGTGCACGCTGACGCCGAGACCGACGGTGAGGCGGGCCGCGGCCAGCTCCTCCAGGACCTGGAGGTAGACCTCGTACGGCTGCTCGCCGCCGCCGTACTCACCGGCGTACGGGAGGCCGAGCAGCCCCGCGTCGGAGAGGAGGGTGAAGACCTCTCGCGGGAAGCGTCCGGAGTCCTCTTCCTCGGCGGCTCGGGGGCGGATCTCCCTCTGGGCGATCTCGCGTACGAGTGCGAGGAGGTCCCGGGACTCCTCGGTGGGCAGCTGACGGTCCACCGGCTGCGGGGCGCGGTCGGTCATGGCGGCGCTCTCCTCCCTGGTCGGGCACGGCGGCGACGCGTGAGTGGTGGGACGCGGCGCCGGGTCTCGGTGCTCTTGCAGCCGATCCTGCCCGGCCCGGATCACGGGCGGGGCTGTTCAGCGGCTGCGGCGGCTTGAGTATGCCCGATCAGGGACCTCCCGTCACCGGGGCAAGATCACCAGATGGGTCGAACGGCTCTTCGAGGGCGGGAGGTGCCGGACACTCCGGGACGAACTCCTCGATCACGGTGAGCGTCGCGCGCAGCTGGCGCACCAGCAAGGCTGCGAGCCTGCCGCGGTCGGGCTGGTCCGGGGCGCCCGGCCGGCCGATCCACTCCAGGGTGGTCCCCTCCACCCCGGAGAGCCAGCCGACCAGGGCGAGCCGGGCGAGGGGCGGGAGGGCGCGGTGCCCGTACGCGCCTTCGGCGATGGTGGCGACGAGTTCCTCGCGGACGGCGTCACGGATGGCGAGCACCTCGGCGTCGGAGCCGACGCCGCCGGTGACGATGGTGCGGTAGGCGGCGTGGTGGTGTTCGGCGTAGTGCAGGTAGCCGTCGATGGTGCGGCGGACCCGCTCCGCGCCCGGGAGGTCGGTGTCGCCGCCGGCGCGGGCGACGAGTTCGGCGACGGAGTCCTCGACGATGGCGAGGTAGTAGCCGCGTTTGCTCTTGAAGTAGTAGTAGATCAGCCCCTTGGCGACGCCCGCGTGCTTGGCGATGTCGTCCATGGAGAGCGCGTCGTACGAGGTGTCGGCGAACAACTTGCGTCCGGTCGCTATGAGTTCGGCCCTGCGGACCTGCGAACGCTCGGTCGTACCGCGCCGTTGACTATTATTCAAATTCAGCCCTAGCCTCGAACTGCCACAAGATGCCCGAAGTATGGCAGCACTTCCCCTGCGCACCGGACGACGTACGGGAGGAAGACCATGAGCACCGAGAGCACGCGCAAGGGCACGGGACGGCCCCGCGAGGGCCGGGTCCACTGGAAGAGGACGGCCGCCGTCGCGCTGCCCGCGGTCGCCGCCGTCGGCGCGCTGGCCGTGGTCGCGTCACCTTCAGCCCGGACGGGCTGCCCGCTCCCCCGGTCATCCCGCCGTTCGTCTTCATGACCCAGGTCAGTGCCGAGCAGGCACTGGTCACGTCCGACGTCCTCGTCACCGAAGGACTGCGACTGGACGCGGCTACAGCCAGCCGACCTGCGTGACGAACATGGCGACGACGACCACGAGGGTCCAGCCGAGGACGTGCTCCAGCCAGGAGGAGCCGTCCTCGGGGCCCCCGGTACGGACGAGGCCGCGGGCGCGGGCGGTGGGGGTGGCGGTGTCTGCGGTCATGCCGTCCAATGTGCCATCGTTCGCGGCTTTCGCGGGAGAGACGATCGTCACGGTCGGCGTCGGCGCCTTCCGGCCTCCGCGCCAGACGCCGCGGCACGCCACCGGGCCCCGGCCGCCCCGGATTCACGGAGCGGTCGGGGCCCGGTGGCCGACGCCGGTCTCTTCCGGCGTCCGCGTCAGACGCGGGTCTCGCGGTTGCGGCCTGCCATGGCCGCCATCGCGAGGCCGAGACACAGGGCGACGCCTCCGGCGATCACATTGCTGACCACCGTGCGCGTCGTGTCCATCTCACCGGCGATGACCCACGGGGCGACGATCGTCCACGCACCGAGGCCGACCGCCGTCCACGCCATCGCGTGGGTGCGCTCGTAGGCGGAACCCAGACCGCCCATGCACAGGCAGTAGGCCAGGCCGGCGATCAGGTTGTTGATGGCCAGCGGGGTCAGGGTGCTGAATCCCGCGATCCACGGGGAGGCCGCCAGGTACAGGCCCGTGAGGAGGGCCAGTGCTTCTACGGCCTGAGCGGCGGGGGTGCTGGTCACCCGCTCGAACCGAGTGCGCATCTCGGCGAGGTCGGGGTGGTGCTCGATGCTCGGATGGGTGGTCATGGCGGGCCGCCTCCTATTGCGACGAAGCCTTTATGTGCCGTTTACCCCATTATGTTCCGCTTATCCGTGCTGGTCAGTCAACGGGAAACTTCGCGCGGAAGCCTCGCGGCCGCTTCACAGCACTCCGACCAGCCGCAGCGCCGCGATCTGCGCCGGGCTCGGGAGCGCCGGAACGTAGAGGTAGCAGATGCCCCCGGTGCCCGAGGTGACCTTGCCGGTGGTGCCCAGCCGCTTGGTGCGCAGCCAGATGTTCTCCCACTCGGCGCGCTTGTAGACGCGCCGGACGGAGCGGTTGTCGGGCGAGTTGGGGTCGTTGGCGATCACGTCCCCAGCGGCGGTGAAGCCGATGACGGTCATCAGGTGGCCGGTGGTCCCGTAGCCCGCGCCGGTGAGCTCCTCGGGGCGGAACGACTGCGAGGTGATGGCCGGGATGCCGGCGCCGACCAGGGTCTCCAGGTCGGTCAGGGAGGTGAGGCGGGTGACGACGCCGGCGAGAGAGCGGTAGGTGGCGGCGTACGCGGCGTTGAAGGGCCAGTTCCCGCAGCCCTTGTAGGCGGCGTCGTAGGTGGAGCGGGCCGCGTGGCAGATCTGCGGGTCGGCGTACTTGGGGTTCACCCAGGTCAGGGCGGTGGCGCTGGCCTTGCGGCCCCAGAACTCGATGATCATCTGGGAGGAGGTCGGGCTGCACCAGGCCTCGCCGCCGTTGTCGTATTCGGGGTACTGGCCGGCGTGGGTCTCCTGCGAGTAGCGCGGGACCTTCAGCTCGTGGGCCTTGCCGGAGGGGGTGGAGGCGGGGACGGTGAAGCGGTCCGGGACGTCGGAGGCCATGGCGCCGGCCAGCCATACGGTGGGGCCGCGGTCGGCGCCCGGCTTGCGGTGCAGGGTCAGGCGCAGCTGCCAGTCCGTGATCCGCAGGCCGCCGGCCGCGGCCGGGGCGTCGACGGCGAGGGTGTCGGTCCAGACGGTGGACTTGCCGTCGCTCTGGCCGTCCACCGAGGTGCGGCGGATGTCGCGGTCGCCGGAGGCCCACCGGCCCATGACGTACCAGGGGGTGGCGGCGCCGTCGGTGTAGGTGCCGCGCAGTTCGATCTGGATCCAGGTGCCGGCCGGGGTGTGGGCGTTCCAGGAGGCGATGGCCTCGGTGGCGGGCACGGTGGAGCGGTGTACCGGCGAGGTCCAGGTGGCGTACTCCCAGGTGCTCTTCTTCCCGGTGTGCGGGTCGGCGTACTCGGTGCGGCCGGTCGCCGCGGCGATCTCCAGGCCGGGGCGGGCGCCGGCGACGGCGGTGGTGCCCTCGTGGGCGCCGGCCAGCCAGTGGGCGTACGAGAACCAGAACCGGTTGTCGACGGTGCGGCCCGGCGCCCGTGGGGCGGGCGGGACGGCGGCCGAGGCGCCGGCGCCCGGGACGGTGGCGGCGGTGGCCGCGGCGGCGACCGCGAGTGCGGCGACGAGTACGGCCCTGCGTGGCGTGGGTGTGGTCATCGCGAGGTTCCCCCGGGGTGGGTCGGCGCTTCGGTGGCTTCACCCTTCCAGTTCCCGGCGGCCGCAGGCCGAAGCCACGGGTCGTGTCGGGCTTGTCTACGCTGGTCGGGTGGAGCCACACCAGTCACTTGAGTCACTCGCACGGGAGCTCGCCGCCTCGCCCCCCTCCCTCGGCCCGGTGCGGCTGATCGGGATCGACGGGCACGCCGGATCCGGGAAGAGCACCTTCGCGGGGCGGCTCGCCGAGGCGCTGGGGGCTCCCGTGCTGCATCTGGACGACGTGGCCAGCCACGAGGAGCTGTTCGGCTGGGAGGAGCGGCTGCGCGCGCAGGTGCTGGAGCCGCTGGGCGAGGGACGGGCCGCGCACTGGGCCCCGTACGACTGGGTGGAGCGCCGCTTCGGGCCGCAGCGGGTGCTCGAGCCGGCGCCGGTGCTGCTCGTCGAGGGGGTCGGGGCCGGGCGGCGGGCGCTGCGGCCGCATCTGGCGCGGTTGCTGTGGATGGAAACGCCGCGCTCGCAGTCCTGGGGGCGGGGGCGAAACCGGGACGGGCGTGAACTTTCCGACTTCTGGGACGGATGGGAGCGCGCGGAGCTCGCGCACTTCTCCAGCGACCCTTCGCGCCCCTTCGCCGACACCCTGGTACGCCAGAGCGGTACGGGATACGAGTGGTCTTCCGGGACGGGTGAGACCGCGGGAACCGGCGCTTCCGTCACCGGGGGTGACGAACTCCCCCGGGCCTGAGCGGCCCCGGAAATCCGCTTTCGCCGGGCCTCCGCCGACCCGCTTGACCTCGGGCCCGCAGCGGCCTTACGTTCTCAATGCGCGGCCTTTACGGGCCGCCGCGGACACGAAGCCCCCGATTGTTCCCCCGTGATCGGGGGCTTCGTTCTGCCCGCGCGCCCCCTCCGCGCCGGTGTCGCGCGGGGCGAATCCGCCCCGGCCCTTCACCCTGAGTCACCACAACCGCCCGGGGCGCATGCCCGAACCGGGCCTGTCGCGCCCTACGTAAGGTGCCGTACCGCAGGTACGATGCACCCCTGATTTCATCGGCGCAGTGGGCAACTCGCGCGCTCGAAGCGGGGGTTACCGCGCACCACGGGGGCAGGCTTGTGGGGGACGTGATGGATTTCGGCACGCCGGGCAGCATGCACTCCCCGGCCGAACTCGCCTGGCTGCGCGGGGTCGACGCCTGCACGATGGGCGCCTATCCGCAGGCCGAGGAGGAGTTCCGGGCGGCCGTACGACTCGATCCCTCGATGGCCGACGGCTGGCTGGGCCTGCACGCGCTACGGGTCGACACCGGCAATGCCTTATTGCGCATGTACGCGCACCGGGACCGGTTCGGCGAGCAGCGGGCCCGGCACCGGCGGACCCTGAACTCCTGGTACTGGCTGGGCTGGTGGGTGCAGCCGGTGCTGGAGAGCCGGCGGGACCTGCTGCTCGCCCACGCCTCGCACTGGCTGGACGGCCGCCACGTGCCCGAGCTGGACCAGGCCCTCGCCGCGCTGCCGCCGGTGGACACCGATGCGCAGGTGCGCTTCCTGCACGCCTGCCGGGCCTATCTGGTCAAGGACTGGGACCAGCTGGTCCGGCACACCGAACCGCTGGTGAACGATCCGCTCCTCGGGATCGAGGCGGGGCTGTTCGGCGGGATGGCCCGGGTCCGGCTGGAGATGTACGGGCAGGCGGAGCCGATGCTGTCGGCGGCCCTGATGCGGTGTCGCAGCGAGCAGCCGCAGCGCAAGGAGCTGCGGTACTGGCTGGCGCGGGCGCACGAGGGCACCGGGCGCAGTGCGGCGGCGCTGCCGCTGTACCGGGCGGTGCACCGGGTGGATCCCTCCTTCATGGACACGGCGGCCCGGCTGACGGCCATCGAGGACGGTGACGACACCGACGGCATGGCCGATCTGGCGGGCCTGGCGGGGTACGCCGGGTACGGGGCCCACGCCGGGCACGGCACGTCCCCGGCCGGCGGGGACTTCGCGGCGGTCGCGCTGGGCGGCGGGCCCGTCCAGGACATCGCGGCGGACGGCCAGGTCGAGCCGGACCCGCTGACTCCGCCCACGCCTCCCGGGGGCCGGGTGGAGGGCGCACGGCGCAAGGTGTCCGTCCCGCCACAGGGCGCGCCCGAGGAGCTGCCGGCCGGGCCGGCGGACCCGGCGGCGCTCGCCGAGGCGCTGGCGGAGCTGGAGCGCATGGTGGGCCTGGAACCGGTCAAGCGGCAGGTGAAGGCGCTCTCCGCGCAGCTGCACATGGCGAGGCTGAGGGCGGGGCAGGGGCTGCCGGTGCAGCCGCCGAAACGCCACTTCGTGTTCTCCGGGCCCTCGGGCACCGGCAAGACGACGGTGGCCCGGATCCTGGGCCGGGTCTTCTACGCGCTGGGCCTGCTCGGCGGCGACCACCTGGTGGAGGCGCAACGGGCGGACCTCGTCGGCGAGTTCCTCGGGCAGACGGCGGTGAAGGCGAACGAGCTGATCGACTCCGCGATCGGCGGGGTGCTGTTCGTGGACGAGGCGTACTCGCTGTCGAACTCGGGCTACAGCAAGGGCGACGCGTACGGCGACGAGGCCCTGCAGGTGCTGCTCAAGCGGGCCGAGGACAACCGGGACCACCTGGTGGTGATCCTGGCCGGCTATCCGGCCGGGATGGACCGGCTGCTGGCCGCCAACCCGGGGCTGTCCTCGCGGTTCACCACCCGGGTGGACTTCCCCAGCTACCGGCCGCTGGAACTGACCGCGATCGGCGGGGTGCTGGCGGACTCGAACGGGGACCACTGGGACGAGGAGGCGCTGGAGGAACTGCGCAGCATCAGCGGGCACGTGGTCGAGCAGGGGTGGATCGACGAGCTCGGCAACGGCCGCTTCCTGCGGACGCTGTACGAGAAGAGCTGCGCGTACCGGGACCTGCGGCTGGCGGGCTTCGCGGGTGAGCCGTCGCGGGACGACCTGGCCACGCTGCGGCTGCCGGACCTGATGCAGGCGTACGGGGAGGTCCTGTCGGGGCGGGGGCCGCAGGAACGGCCGGAGCCGCCGTTGTGACCCCGGCGGGCCGCTGTGGCCGCTGCGCGGAGCCTCTCCCCGCCCCGCCCTTTCTCCGTTTCCCGGGGCTCCGCCCCAGACCCCGTACGTGCGCTCCGCGCCCGTGCCCTCAAACGCCGGGCGGGCTGAAAATCAGCCCCGCCGGCGGTTGAGGCGCGGGGGTCCGGCGGCGGCTACGCGCCCCGCACGTAGGCCCGGTGCGACGGGTCGCGGACCTCGCCGACCAGCATTTCCAGGACGTCCTCCAGGGCGACCAGGCCGAGGATCCGGCCGTCCTGGTCCGCCACCTGGGCCAAGTGGGTGGCGTTGCGGCGCATGACGCCGAGGGCGTCGTCCAGTGGGACGGTGGCGCACAGCGTGGTCATCCGGCGCCAGACCCGCTGGGGTACGGCCCGCTCCCGGTCCTCCAGGTCCAGTACGTCCTTGACGTGCAGGTAGCCCATGAAGGCGCCGCTGTCGGCACGGACGGGGAAGCGGGAGTAGCCGGTCCGCACGGTCAGCTGCTCGATCTGGCGCGGGGTGACGGCCGGGTCGACCGTGACCAGGCGGTCCCGGTCCAGGAGGACGTCGGTGACGGGGCGGCTGCCCAGTTCCAGTGCGTCCTCCAGCCGCTCCTGCTCGACCGGTTCCAGGAGCCCGGCCTGCCGGGAGTCCTTGAGGAGGCGGCCCAGCTGGGCGGAGGTGTAGACGGCCTCGACCTCGTCCTTGGGCTCGACCTTGAAGAGCTTCAGGACGAGCTTGGCGCAGGCGCCGAGCGCGGTGGTGACGGGCCCGCAGAGGCGCGCGAAGGCCACCAGGCCGGGGCTGAACCACAGGGCGGTCTTCTCGGGGGCGGCCATGGCGAGGTTCTTGGGGACCATCTCGCCGATGACCAGGTGCAGGAAGACCACGGCGGCGAGCGCGAAGGCGTAGCCGAGGGGGTGGATCAGGCCCTGCGGTACGTGGACGGCGTGGAAGACGGGCTCCAGGAGCCGGGCCACGGTGGGTTCGGCGACCGCTCCGAGGGTGAGCGAGCAGACGGTGATGCCGAACTGTGCGGCGGCCATCATGCGGGGCAGGTTCTCCAGGCCGTGGAGCACCTGGCGGGCCCGCTTGGAGTCGGCCGCGAGGGGTTCGATCTGGCTGCGGCGGACGGAGACGAGCGCGAACTCGGCTCCGACGAAGAAACCGTTGGCCAGGACCAGGAGCAGGGCGAAGAGGAGCTGGAGCGCGTTCATCGGGTGGCCCCTTCCAGCTCGGCCCGCTGCGGGACCGGGTCGCCGTGGCGGCCGGAGCCGAGCGCGGCGGCGTTGTCGGCCTGCGAGGCCTGCTTGTACGGGCCGGCGGCGGGCACCGTCGTCAGCCGGACCAGCCGCACCCGCTCGGCGCGGTTGCGGCCGACCCGGCGGACCGAGAGCTTCCAGCCGGGGAGCTCCGCGCGGTCCCCGGGGGCGGGGATCCGGCCGAGCAGGTCGGCGACGAGGCCGGCGACGGTCTCGTACGGGCCTTCGGGCACCTCCAGGCCTATCCGGCGCAGGGTCTGGACCCGGCAGCTGCCGTCGGCCTCCCAGGAGGGGCGGCCGTCCTCGGCCGCCACGACGGCCAGTTCGGGGCTGTCGTCCTCGGCGAGGTCGTGCTCGTCGCGGACCTCGCCGACGAGCTCCTCCACGATGTCCTCGAGCGTGACCACGCCGGCGGTGCCGCCGTACTCGTCGACGACCACGGCCATGGGCTGTTCGCTGCGCAGCCGCTCCAGCAGCGGCTGTACGGGCAGGGAGCCGGGCACCAGCAGCGGGGCGACGCAGATCCGGCTGACGCTGGTGCGGTCGCGTTCCGCCTCGGGCACGGCGAGGGCGTCCTTGAGGTGGACCACGCCGGTGATCTCGTCGATGCGTTCCCGGTAGACCGGGAAGCGGGACAGGCCCGTGGCGCGGGTCAGGTTGAGCACGTCGGCCGCGGTGGCCGTGTGCATGAGGGCGCTGACCTTCACAC
This sequence comes from Streptomyces sp. NPDC030995, assembly GCF_055571215.1. NCBI lineage: Bacteria > Bacillati > Actinomycetota > Actinomycetes > Kitasatosporales > Streptomycetaceae > Streptomyces > Streptomyces sp. NPDC030995. The sequence continues at coordinate 396,879 of NZ_JBVIFS010000003.1, read as the reverse complement.
GGGGGGTCATGACGTGCTGGGCCGTGAGCCCGCCCAGCGACAGGGTCCGTACGAAGAGGTCGGCGGTGTCCTGTTCGAGGGCGCCGGCCTGGGCCGAGTGGCGGACCAGGGAGACCAGTTCGCCGGGGGTGCGGGCCGAGGCCATCTCGTCCGTCGGTTCCACGCCGAGCGCCCGGACGAGCCGGTTGGCCACGGCGTTGAGGCCGGCGATGACCGGCCGGAAGGCGCGGGAGAAGGCGTTCTGCGGTCCGGCGACGAAGCGGGCCACCTGGAGCGGCCGGGAGACCGCCCAGTTCTTCGGGACGAGCTCGCCGACGACCATCTGGACGGCCGAGGCGAGCAGCATGCCGATGACGACGGCGACGCCGGATACGGCTCCCCGGGGCAGGCCCGTGGCGGCCAGCGGCCCGGCCAGCAGTGCGGCGAGCGCGGGCTGGGCGAGCATGCCGACGACGAGGGAGGTGATGGTGATGCCGAGCTGGGTGCCGGAGAGCTGGAAGGACAGCTCCCGCAGGGCCTTGACGACCGTACGGGCACGGCGGTCACCGTCGGCTGCGGCGCGTTCGGCCTCGGGTCGCTCCACGGTGACGAGGCCGAATTCGGCCGCCACGAAGAAGCCGTTGGCGAGGATCAGGGCGAAAGCCGCCAGGAGCAGGAGTAGCGGGGTGGTCATGCCGCCGCCTCCGGAGGGAGGGCGGCGCGGGTATTACCGGACGATCCGTCCATTGCTGGAGGGAGTCACTCCTCAAGTCGCAGGTGCCCTCGGGCCACGGGGTCCCGGGGCCGGTGGGAGGGCGCACAGCTGCGCCCCGCCACCAGGGTAGTCACTGATATCGCGGCCGCAACGGTACGCAGCGACGAGGTTCGGGGCGATCAGTGGGCGTTTGTACCGGTTCCGCGGGCCTCGGCGAGGGCGCGCAGGGCGCGCGCGTCGCCGATCGCCTGCTGCTTGGCGACGCCCGGCTGGATGCCGAGGGCGGGCAGGCTGGTGCCGTCGCTGAGGTCCAGGAACACCCACGGGTCGCCGGGGCGGAGGTTGACGCGCAGGATCTGCGCCCACTCCAGGCGGCGGGTGGTGGTCAGGTTGACGACGGTGACCCCGGTCTCGTCCGCGACCACCTTGGGGCGGCTGAGCAGGACGAGTACGGAGGTCAGCAGGGTGGCGACGAAGACGAAGCTGATCCGCTCGCCGGGCTGGAGGCGCTCCAGCATCACGGCGATGGTGGTGATGGTGGCGAACATGGCGAGGCCGACGCTCAGCAGGACGACCCGGGTGCGGGTCGGCCGGAAGGTGACCGGCAGGGTGGGCGGTGCGGGCTGGGCGGCGGACTCGGCCATGGTGCTTGGGGTGCCTTCTGCAGTGGTGTCGCGGGCCGGACGGGTCAGAGACGGCAGGCGTGGATCGAGGTGGTGAGGATCGCGCGCGCGCCGAGCTCGTACAGGTCGTCCATGATCCGCTGGGCTTCCTTGGCCGGGACCATGGCGCGGACCGCGACCCAGCCCTCGTTGTGCAGCGGGGAGATGGTCGGCGACTCCAGGCCCGGGGTGAGGGCGACCGCGCGCTCCAGGTGCTCGGCGCGGCAGTCGTAGTCCATCATCACGTAGCTGCGGGCGACCAGGACGCCCTGGAGGCGGCGCAGGAACTGCTGGGCCTGCGGGTCGTCGGCGTCGGCGCCGTTGCGCCGGATGACGACGGCCTCGGACCGCAGGATCGGCTCGCCGATGACCTCCAGGCCCGCGTTGCGCAGGCTGGTGCCGGTCTCGACGACGTCCGCGATGATCTGGGCGACTCCGAGCTGGATGGCGGTCTCGACCGCGCCGTCCAGGTGCACGACGGAGGCGTCGATGCCCTGGTCGGCGAGGTGCTTGGCGACGATTCCCTCGTACGAGGTCGCGATCGTCATCCCGTGGAAGTCCTCGGGGCCCTTCGCCGTGCCGGGCTTGGTGGCGTAGCGGAAGGTGGAGCGCCCGAAGTTCAGCGGCAGGATCTCCTCGGCGTTGGCGCCGGAGTCGAGCAGCAGGTCGCGGCCGGTGATGCCGATGTCGAGCTTGCCCGAGGAGACGTAGATCGCGATGTCCTTGGGGCGGAGGTAGAAGAACTCCACCTCGTTCTCGGGGTCGACGACCACGAGCTCCTTGGACTCCTTGCGCTGGCGGTAGCCGGCCTCATGGAGCATCGCCGACGCCGGTCCGGAGAGTGAACCCTTGTTGGGGACGGCGATGCGCAGCATGGGGCTTCCTTTGGTGCGTGGATTGCGTGATGACGGGCGGGGTGTGCGTGCCTGGGCTCAGAGGTGCGCGTAGACGTCGTCGAGGGAGATCCCGCGCGCCACCATCATCACCTGGACGTGGTAGAGCAGCTGGGAGATCTCCTCGGCGGCGGCTTCCTTGCCCTCGTACTCGGCGGCCATCCAGACCTCGGCGGCCTCCTCGACGACCTTCTTGCCGATGGCATGGACGCCCTTGTGGACGAGCTCGGCGGTGCGGGAGGTGCTGGGGTCGCCTTCGGCGGCCTTGAGCTGGAGCTCGGTGAAGAGTTCTTCGAAGCTCTTGGGAGGTTTGTTCGCCATGATGGTCCTCAGAATACGGGGTTTCCCTACGCCACTCAGCGCCAGGGTTCGCTGACGGTCCGCAGGGTCATGGCGGTGGAGACGGCGGCGGTGACCGCTTCGTGCCCCTTGTCCTCGTTCGACCCTTCGAGCCCGGCGCGGTCCAGCGCCTGCTCGTCGTTGTCGCAGGTCAGTACACCGAAGCCAACGGGGACTCCGGTGTCGATCGACACCTGTACCAGGCCCTGGGTGACGCCCTGGCAGACGTAGTCGAAGTGCGGGGTGCCGCCGCGGATGACCACTCCGAGGGCGACGATGGCATCGTAACCGCGACCGGCCAGTACCTTCGCCACGACCGGGAGCTCGAAGCTGCCGGGGACGCGGAGCACGGTGGGCTCGTCGATGCCGAGCTCGTGCAGGGCCCGCAGGGCGCCGTCGACCAGTCCGTCCATGACCTTCTCGTGCCACTGGGCCGCGATCACGGCGACTCGGAGGTCGCCGCAGTTCTTCACGCTCAGTTCGGGTGCGCCCTTGCCGCTCACAGCTCTGCTCCTGGGGGTTCGTGAAAGTACAGGTGTGTGGATGTGTGGATGTACGGGTGGTGCGTTCGGTCCTACTGGTTGCCGCAGGCGGACGTGGTCACGGCCTCGTCCAGCCAGGGCAGGTCGTGGCCCATCCGGTCCCGCTTGGTGCGCAGGTACCGCAGATTGTGCTCGCCCGCCTCCACCGGCATGGACTCCCGGCTGGTGACCGTGATGCCGTGCCGGACGAGGGCGTCGGACTTCTCCGGGTTGTTGGTCAGCAGCCGGACGCTGTGCACGCCGAGGTCGGCGAGGATCTGCGCGCCGGCCGCGTAGTCGCGGGCGTCGGCGGGCAGGCCCAGCTCCAGGTTGGCGTCGAGGGTGTCGCGGCCTCGCTCTTGGAGCTCGTACGCGCGCAGCTTGGACAGCAGTCCGATGCCGCGGCCCTCGTGGCCGCGCAGGTAGACGACGACCCCGCGGCCCTCGGCCTTGATCCGCTCCATGGAGGCGTGCAGCTGGGGGCCGCAGTCGCAGCGCTGGGAGGCGAAGATGTCACCGGTCAGGCATTCGGAGTGCATCCGGACCAGCACGTCCTCGCCGCCGCCCGCGCCGACGTCGCCGTGGACGAGCGCGACGTGCTCGACGCCGTCGACCGTGGAGCGGTAGCCGTACGCCGTGAAATCACCGAAGGCGGTCGGCAGACTGACCTCGGCCTCGCGGCGCACGGTGGGCTCGGCGGAGCGGCGGTAGGCGATCAGGTCCTCGATGGAGATGATCGTCAGGCCGTGCTTGCGGGCGAAGGGGATCAGCTCGGGCAGGCGCAGCATGACGCCGTCCTCGCCGGCGATCTCCACGATGGCGCCGGCCGGGCGCAGGCCCGCGAGGCGGGCGAGGTCGACGGCGGCCTCGGTGTGGCCGTTGCGGACCAGGACGCCGCCGGGCTTGGCGCGCAGCGGGAAGATGTGGCCGGGGCGGACGAAGTCGCCGGGCTCGGCGCCCCCGTGGGCGAGCAGGCGCAGGGTGGTGGCCCGGTCGGCGGCGGAGATGCCGGTGGTGACGCCGTGGACGGCGCTCGCGTCGACGGAGACGGTGAAGGCCGTCTGCATCGACTCGGTGTTGTGCTGGACCATCTGCGGGAGTTCGAGCCGGTCCAGCTCGGGGCCCTCCATGGGGGCGCAGATCAGGCCGCGGCACTCGCTCATCATGAAGGCGATGATCTCGGGGGTGGCCTTCTCGGCGGCGATGACGAGGTCGCCCTCGTTCTCGCGGTCCTCGTCGTCGACGACGACGATCGGACGGCCCGCCGCGATGTCGCGGATGGCCTGCTCGACGGGGTCGAGGCGGAAGGTCTCTTCGGGGACGTCGGGCACGGGCTTGAGGCTGGTCATGCCGTTGCTCCTTCCAGGGCCGGGGCGGGGGTGGTGCGCGAGCGGAGCCACCAGTCGCGCAGGCCCCACAGGACGAGCGCGCCGTAGATGACGTAGACGAAGCCGGAGAACGCGTAGCCGTTGGCGAAGTTCAGGGGCACGCCGACGAGGTCGACGAGGAGCCAGGCGAACCAGAACTCGACCATGCCGCGCGACTGGGCGTACATGGCGACGATCGTGCCGACGAAGATGTAGGCGTCGGGCCAGGGGTCCCACGACAGCGCCGGGTAGGCGGTGAAGAGCAGGGCGACCGCGACGGTACCGAGGGCGGCGGCGCCCACGAGGACACCGCGCTCGCGCCAGCTGGCGAAGCGGACGGCGATCGTGCCGTCCTGGGCCTGCCGCCGGCCCCGGCTCCACTGCGCCCAGCCCCAGGCCGCGACGAGCATGACGACGACCTGCTTGCCGGCGCTGCCGGACAGGTGACCGGCGGCGAAGGCCACGAAGAGGATGACGCCCGAGAGGAACTGGGCGGGCCAGGTCCATATGGAGCGCCGCCAGCCGAGGGCGAGGGCGATCAGACCGATCGTGTTGCCGATCATGTCGGACCACTTGATGTGCTGGTCGAAGGCGGTGAACGCCTCGGAGTTCAGCCAGTTCAGGGCGCTCACTGTCCGGCCTCCCGGTTCGCGCCGAGCAGGCGCTCGACGTACTTGGCGAGGACGTCGACCTCCAGGTTGACCGGGTCGCCGCTCTGCTTGATGCCGAGGGTGGTCAGCGCGAGGGTGGTGGGGATGAGGCTGATGGTGAACCAGTCGGCGGCGGCCTCGACCACGGTGAGGCTGACGCCGTCGACCGTGATGGAGCCCTTCTCGACGACGTAGCGCGAGAGGTTCGCGGGGAGGGCGATCTTGACGATCTCCCAGTGCTCCGAGGGGGTCCGGGAGAGGATCTCGCCGGTGCCGTCCACGTGCCCCTGGACCAGGTGGCCGCCGAGCCGGCCGCCGAGGGCCATCGGGCGCTCCAGGTTGACCCGGGAGCCCTTGGTCAGGGCGCCGAGGCTGGAGCGGTTGAGGGTCTCCTGCATGACGTCGGCGGTGAACTCGCCCTCGGCGGTCTCCACGACGGTCAGGCAGACGCCGTTGACGGCGATGGAATCGCCGTGCTTGGCGCCCTCGGTGACGAGGGGGCCGCGCAGCCGGAAGCGGGAGGCTTCCTCGAGCTGCTCGACGGCGGTGACCTCACCCAGTTCTTCGACGATTCCGGTGAACACTCAGTGCTCCTTGGTGGCGGGGACGGTGATGGTGGCGGGGACTGCGGTGATGCGGAGATCGGGGCCGATGCGGACGGCCTCGGTGATGTCGAGGCGCACCGCATGGGAGATGTTCTTGATGCCGGCGTCGGCGAGGGCGGCCGGGCCCGCGCCGAGGAGTGCCGGGGCGAGGTAGCCGATGACGCGGTCGACGGCTCCGCCTTCGAGGAAGGCGCCCGCCAGAGTGGGTCCGCCTTCCAGGAACAGGGAGCGCACACCGCGGGCGTACAGCCGGTCGAGCAGGTCGTGCACACCGATGCGGCCGCCGCGCAGGGGCAGTCGGAGCAGCTCGACGCCGGGCAGGTGCCGGGTGTCGGCGTCCTCGCCGACGACGATCAGGGTCGGCGCCGCGTCGTCGAGGATGCGGGCGGTCGGCAGGATCGTGGCGTGCGTGTCGAGGGCGATCCGCAGCGGCTGGGTCGCGCCCTCGATGCCGCGGACGGCGAGGTGCGGGTCGTCCTGGCGCAGCGTCCCGCCGCCGACGAGGACGGCGTCGCACTCGGCGCGCAGCCGGTGGACGTCGGCCCGGGACTCGGCGGAGCTGATCCAGCGGCTGCTGCCGTCCGCGGCGGCGCTGCGGCCGTCGAGGGTGGCGGCGTACTTCCAGGTGACGTACGGGCGGCCGAGGCGTACGGAGGTCAGCCAGGCGGCGTTGCCCGCCTCGGCCTCGTCCGCGAGCAGCCCGGACTCCGCGGTGAGCCCGGCGGCGCGCAGGGTGGCGCCGCCGCCGGTGGCCTGCGGGTTCGGGTCGGAGACGGCGTAGACCACGCGGGTGATCCCGGCCTGGATGAGCGCCTGTGCGCAGGGTCCCGTACGGCCGGTGTGGTTGCAGGGTTCGAGGGTGACGTAGGCGGTGCCGCCGCGGGCGGCGGCGCCTGCTGCGCGCAGGGCGTGGACCTCGGCGTGCGGGCCGCCGGCCCGCTGGTGCCAGCCCTCGCCGACGACCGTGCCCGCGGCGTCGGTGATGACGCAGCCGACGACCGGGTTGGGACTGGTGGAGCCGAGTCCGCGGGCGGCGAGCTCGATGGCTCGGCTCATGGCGCGGGTGTCCGCGTCGGGTGCTGCGTGCGCGGCGTGTGTCGCCACCGGGTCCTCCTGCCTCATCGGGCACGGACTCCGGGGCCTGTCGGGATACGACAGATGAAGCGGTACAGCTCACAGGGGGACGCCGAGGCCGGAAAAACGGTCCGCTCGGACATATCCACAGGGATATGCCGATGAACCGCCGACGGCGGCGTACCGGTGACTGGCCCGCCGCGCACTGCCTCCCATCCGGACTTTAACCGTCGGTCCAGGAATCTCACCTGGTCAACCGGCCGCTGGCTGCGGACGGGTCGCGGACTATAACCGCCGGTTCGGAATTACACCGACCCCGGAGTGCGCTGCTACTGGTACTGAAGCCAGTCTGCCACGGGTGATCGGCGGCCACGCGAGTGATGCGGTGTGGCCTGGCTCACAGCGGGGGTACCCCGGGGCGGGTTTTGTCAAGTGGGTCGAGGCTGGTCCAGACCTATTGACGGGTTGGTCTAGTCCTCTTAACGTTCCCTTCATCTTCCCGGGAACAGCCCGTCAGATGTGCGCACGTCACGGGCCAACAAGAGCCACCGCCATCCCAGTTGCTTCACGTTGTGCCCTGTCGTGTCCTGCCATCCTCCCCTCCCCAGGAGGCACCATGCTGTCCCCCACACGTACGAGAGTGATGCTCCTGGCATCCGGCGCCGCAATCGCCGGACTGCTGGTGGGCGGGCTCTCGGCGGGCGTCTCGCACGCGGCCGACCACGAGGGCTGTCGCCCCGACGGGCTCTACAAGACGGCCGGCGTCGACGTCCCGTACTGCTCGGTGTACGACTCCGAAGGCCGCGAGAAGATGGGCGCCGACCACCAGCGTCGCGTCATCGGATACTTCACCGGCTGGCGCACCGGCAAGGACGGCACCCCCGCCTACCTCGCCAACAACATCCCGTGGTCCAAGGTCACCCACCTGAACTACGCCTTCGCCCACGTGGGCGCCGACAACAAGATCTCGGTCGGCTCGGACAACGCGAACAACGCCGCCACCGGGATGACCTGGCCGGGGGTCGCGGGCGCCGAGATGGACCCGGCCCTCCCGTACAAGGGCCACTTCAACCAGCTGACGAAGTTCAAGAAGCAGTACCCGAACGTCAAGACCCTGATCTCCGTCGGCGGCTGGGCGGAGACCGGCGGCTACTTCGGCGACGACGGCAACCGGGTCGCCTCCGGCGGCTTCTACTCCATGGCCACCAACGCCGACGGCTCCGTCAACCAGGCCGGCATCGACACCTTCGCCGACTCCTCGGTCGAGTTCATCCGCAAGTACGGGTTCAACGGCGTCGACATCGACTACGAGTACCCCACCACCATGAAGGACGCGGGCAACCCGCTGGACTGGCAGCTGTCCAACGCCCGCCGCGCCGGCCTGGTCCAGGGCTACGCGGCCCTGATGAAGTCCCTGCGCGAGAAGCTCGACCGCGCGGGCGCCGCCGACGGCAAGCACTACCTGCTCTCCGTCGCCGCCCCCTCCTCCGGCTACCTGCTGCGGGGCATGGAGACGTTCCAGATGCAGAAGTACCTGGACTACGTCAACGTCATGTCCTACGACCTGCACGGCGCCTGGAACGAGTACGTCGGCCCCAACGCCTCGCTGTTCGACGACGGCAAGGACGGCGAACTGGCCGCCGCCGGCGTCTACTCCACCTCCCAGTACGGCGGCGTCGGCTACCTCAACACCGACTGGGCCTACCACTACTTCCGCGGCTCGATGCCGGCAGGCCGCATCAACATCGGCCTGCCCTACTACACCCGCGGCTTCAAGAACGTGCAGGGCGGCACCGACGGCCTGTGGGGCAAAGCCCCCGCGACCACCTGCCCGGCCGGCGCGGGCCTGACCAAGTGCGGTGACGGCGCGGTCGGCATCGACAACCTGTGGCACGACAAGGACACCAACGGGGTCGAGTCCCCGGCGGGCTCCAACCCGATGTGGCACGCCAAGAACCTGGAGAAGGGGGTCGTCGGCGACTACGTCACCAAGTACGGATTCCCGGCGAACACCACCCTGACCGGCACGTACGTCCGCAAGTACGACTCCACCCTGGTGGCGCCGTGGCTGTGGAACGCCCAGAAGAAGGTCTTCCTCTCGACGGAGGACGAGCAGTCGGTGGGCGCCAAGGCCGACTACGTGGTGAACAAGGGCATCGGCGGCACGATGGTCTGGGAGCTCGCGGGCGACTACGCGTACAACGCGGCCAAGGGCCAGTACGAGATGGGCGACACGCTCACCGACACCATGTACCAGAAGTTCAAGTCGGCCTCCCCGTACGGCGCGAAGAAGGCAGGCTCGGCCCTGCCCACCCAGGCCGTGGACATCAAGACGGAGTTCACCGAGTTCAAGCTGGGCGACTCCAACTACCCGCTCACCCCGAAGCTCAAGATCACCAACAACACGCACAGCACGCTGCCCGGCGGCACCGAGTTCCGCTTCGACTACGGCACCTCGGCCCCGAACAACGCCTCGGACCAGTCCGGTTTCGGCACGACGGTGATCAGCAGCGGCCACACCGGCAACAACGTCGGCGGCCTCAAGGGGGACTTCCAGCGGGTCTCCCTGAAGCTCCCGGCCTGGCAGACGCTGGCCCCGGGCGCCTCGGTCGACCTGGCGTTCAACTACTACCTGCCGGTGTCCACGCCCTCCAACTGGACGGTGACCATCTCGGGCACCACCTACGCCCTCGCCGGGGACCTGGCGCGCGGCACCACGGTGGTGGAGCCGGGCGGCCCGACGACCCCGCCGACCACCACTCCCCCGACCACCACCCCGCCGACGACGACGCCTCCGACCGGCGGCACGTGCTCCAGCCCGGCCTACGTCGCGGGCACCATCTACAACAGCGGCAACCTCGTCTCCCACAAGGGCCACACCTGGAAGGCCCAGTGGTGGACGCAGAACGAGGAGCCCGGCACCACCGGCGAGTGGGGCGTCTGGAAGGACCAGGGCGCCTGCTGACAACGGACGGCTGACGACGGACGGATGGAAAGGTGAGGACCCGGTGGCCCGGCGGCCACCGGGTCCTCTCCTCGTAGGCTGGACCGGTGAGTACACACGTCACCGCATCCGTCGCGGACTTCGAGGAACACCGGCCCCGGATGTTCGGCATCGCCTACCGCATGCTCGGCTCCGCCGCGGAGGCCGAGGACACCGTGCAGGAGGCGTACCTGCGCTGGGCGTCGGCGGACCGCGCGGACATCGGGCACCCGGGGGCCTGGCTCGCCAAGGTCGTCACGAATCTGTGCCTCAACACCCTCACCTCGGCGCGGGTCCGGCGTGAGCAGTACGTGGGTCCCTGGCTCCCGGAGCCGGTCCTCACCGGGGACGGGACGCTCGGGCCGCTGGAGTCGGCGGAGCAGCGGGACAGCGTGTCCATGGCCCTGCTGGTGCTGCTGGAGCAGCTCACGCCGACGGAGCGGGCGGTGTACGTGCTGCGCGAGGCCTTCGGGTACGGCCACCGGGAGATCGCCCAGGTCCTGGACCTCTCCGAGGCCAACTGCCGCCAGCTCTACCGGCGGGCGGCCGCACGGGTGACGGCGGACCGGGCGGACACGCCGGAGCCGCGCTTCGACCCGGATCCCGAGCGGTGGCAGAGCCTGGTGGAGACCTTCCTGACGGCGGCGCGCGGCGGGGACCTGGCCCTCCTGGAGGGCCTGCTGACGGCGGACGTGCGGTACGTCGGGGACGGCGGCGGAGTGGTCAGCTCGGCGCTGCGGCCGGTCCTGGGCCGCGACAAGGTCGCCCGTTTCGCGATCGGCATCTTCGCGAAGTACGCGGCGGGCCTGCCGGTCACCGTCGCGGAGGTCAACGGGGCGCCCGCGCTGCTCTTCGGCGAGGTGGCGGTCCTCTGCGTGGAATTCGAGGACGGGCTGGTCAGCGCCCTGCACACGGTCGTCAATCCGGAGAAGCTGGAATTCCTCTCGCGGCAGCTGTCACATTCCTGAGGGCCGTCCGGTCTTCCGCTGGTGAAGGAACGTTCCCGGCGAAGGGCAGGACCCCATGAGCACCATCCTCGTCACCGGAGGCACCGGAACCCTCGGGGCGCTCGTCGTCACCCGGCTGCGGGAGCGGGGCCACGAGGTCCGCGTACTGAGCCGGCACTCGCCGGACCACCCGGTCGACCTGCGGGACGGCCGCGGGCTGGACGCGGCGATGGCGGGCGCCGAGGTCGTCGTGCACTGCGCGAGCAACACGCGCAGCGCGGGCAAGGGCGACGAGGTGGCCACCGGTCACCTGATCGCGGCGGCCCGCCGGGCGGGGACCGTACGGAACGTCGTCTACATCTCGATCGTCGGGGTGGACGTGGTCCCGCTCGGCTACTACAAGACGAAGCTGAAGGTGGAGCGGCTGCTGGAGGAGTCCGGGCTGGGCGTGACGATCCTGCGGACGACGCAGTTCCACGACCTCGTGGCGCAGGTGGTGCAGACGGCGGCGAAGCTGCCGCTCGTCGCCCCGCTGCCGAACGGGGTACGGGTGCAGCCGATCGCGGTCGACGAGGTCGCGGAGCGCATCGCGGAGCTGGCGGTCCCGACCCCGTCGGGCCGGGTCCCGGACATGGGCGGCCCGGAGATCCGCACCCTGTCCGACCTGGCCCGCACCTACCTCACGGCGACGGGCCGGCGCCGCCGCGTCGTCCCCCTGCCGCTGGCGGGCAAGGCGTACGCGGGCTTCAGGCGCGGCGGCAACCTGACCCCGTCGCATGCGGTGGGGCGGGTGACGTTCGCGGAATTCCTGGCGCGCCGGAACCTCTGACCCGCGGGTCGCGACGGTGTGTACCGCCGCACGGGCGCCCGCCCGCCGGCCCAGACGGGGTCGGGTGTGTGCCGGGGCGTCCCCGCAGGGCGTCGAACGCAACCACCCCGCAGGCTCCGACCCCCCGCACGTTCGGCGCCCGAGGAGACGCCCCGGCGCGCGCCCGGCCCCGTCTGGGCCGGCCCGCCCCGCCCCCTCCCGCTGGACCCGGCGCGGCTCCGCCACATCCAGCCCGGCCTGCGAGGCGCGGGGTCCGGGCCAGCGCCCCGAGAAACCCGGGCTCCACCGGGCACCGGGCTCCGCCCGGACCCTCCCCCAGCCTTCGCCCGGGGGGACCCCCACTCAAACGCCGACGGGGCCGGATGTGGCGAACAGCACCGCCTGCGCCGCCTCCCGCGCGGCCAGGCGCGCGCCCGCCAGGACCGCCGGGTCGCCCAGGGCCGTGGCGCGGACCTCCGTCGGGACGGGGGTCAGTTCGGCCAGGCGGCGGGCGACCCGGGCCGCCAGGGCCGGGCCGCCCGCGCGCCCGAGTTCGCCCGCCAGGACCACGCAGCCCGGGTCCAGGATCGCCGCGGCGGCCGCCGCGCCCAGCGCGAGCCTCTCGGCCAGGGCTTCGAGGAAGGCCTCGCCCGCGGCCCCGGCCACGGCCTCTTCCACCGGGCCCGCGAAGCCGTGGTCGCGCGCCAGGGCCGTCACGGCCTCCCGGCCCGCCAGCGCGTGGAACCCGCCCCCGCAGTCGGCGGCCGAGGGCAGGCCGCCGGTGCCCGGCACCGGGAGGAAGCCGATCTCGCCCGCCCCGCCGGAGGCGCCCCGGCGCAGCCGGCCGTCCAGAACCACGGCCGCGCCCACGCCCGCGCCGAGCCACAGCAGTACGAACGAGTCCAGGTCGCGGGCGACGCCCAGGCGCTGCTCGGCGAGGGCGGCCAGGTTGGTCTCGTTCTCGACCACCACCACGGCGGGCAGGCTCCGCTGGAGGGCGCCCACCAGCTCCCGGTGCCAGGCGGGCAGTCCGCTGGTGTCGCGGAGTTCGCCGGTGGCGGGGGCGACCAGGCCCGGGGCGCCGACGACCACGGTGTGCAGTGCGCCGGCCCCGGCCCGGCGGGCGGTGTCCAGGAGGGCCGCCACCGCGTCCTCCGGGGCGCCGACGGGCAGGGCGGCCTCGGCCAGGGGGTGGCCGAGCAGGTCGGTGACGACGGCGGTGACCCGGTCGGTCCGTACGTCCAGGGCGGCCAGGTGGGCGCGGCCGGCGACGATCCCGTACAGCTTGGCGTTGGGGCCGCGCCGCTGTTCGCCGGACTCCCCGACGACCTCGATCAGGCCGGCCTCGGTGAGCCGGTCGACGAGGTCGGCGACCGAGGGCCGGGAGAGGCCGGTCATGGCCTTGAGCTGGGTGGCCGTCAGCGGACCGGACTCCTGGAGGAGTTGCAGGGCGAGCCGGTCGTTGATGGCGCGGGCCGTGCTCGGCGAGGCGGGGGACGGCGGGGCGGCGGACGGCGGGGCGGCGGACGGCGACGGCGACGGCGACGGCGACGGGGACGGGGACGGGGACGGGGACGGGGACGGGAGCGGCGACGGGGACGTCACCGGGGTGAGGGCTGGGGTCACGGCGCCCATCCTAGGGAGTCGGGGCATCATCTATCAGGCAGGCTCCCTGATAGTTTATCTCCCATGACCGGGGACACCGACCTCAGCCCGGCGCGCCTGCGCCATGCCCGTTTCGCCATCGCCGCCGTCTTCTGCGCCCACGGCGCCGTGACCGGCTCCTTCGCCACGCGCATCCCCTGGATCCAGGACCACGCCCAGCTCGGCGCGGGCACCCTCGGGCTCGCCCTCGCCTTCCCCGCCCTGGGCGCGGCGCTCGCGATGCCGCTGGCCGGGCGGATCAACCACCGGTTCGGCGCCCGCACCGCGCTGCGGGCGCTGCTGTCGATGTGGACCCTCTCCCTGATCCTCCCGAGCTTCGCCCCGAACCTGCCCACCCTCTGCTTCGCGCTCTTCGTCTACGGAGCCACCTCCGGCATGTCGGACGTGGCGATGAACGCGCTCGGCGTGGAGACCGAGAACCGGCTGGGCCGCTCGGTCATGTCCTCGCTGCACGGCATGTGGAGCGTGGGCGCCCTGCTCGGCTCGGCCGCCGGCACGGTCGCCGCGCACACCGGGGCCGACGCCCGCCTGCACCACCTGATCGCCGCGCTCGCCCTCACCGCGGCCGGGCTGGTCGCCGTACGGGGGGTACTGGACCTGAGGAGCGACCAGGAGGCGCAGGCTCCGCCGCACTTCGCGCTGCCGCCGAAGTCCGCCCTGCTCATCGGCGCCATCGGCTTCTGCGCGGTCTTCGCCGAGGGGGCGAGCCTGGACTGGTCGGCCGTCTACCTGCGGGACGTCCTGGACACGGACGCCGGCCTGGCGGCCGCCTCCACCACCGCCTTCGCGCTCACCATGGCCGTCGCCCGGCTCGCCGGCGACCGGGTGGTGGACCGGTTCGGGGCGGTGCGCACGGTCCGCGCGGGCGGCGTACTGGCCACCGCGGGCGGGCTGCTCGTGGTCACGGCCGGGCACCCGGCGGCGGCGCTGGCCGGCTTCGGGATGATCGGGCTCGGCATCGCGGTGGTGGTCCCGCTGGCCTTCGCGGCCGCGGCGCGCAGCGGGCCGTCCCCGGCGCAGGCCATCGCCGGCGTCGCGACGATCACGTACACCTCGGGTCTGATCGCGCCGTCGGCGATCGGCGCGGTGGCCGACGCGACCTCGCTGGTGGTGTCCTTCGGCCTGGTCACCCTGCTGGCCTTCGCGCTGATCGCGGGCGCCGCCGTGCTGCGGCAGGGGCCGCCGGTGGGGCAGGCTACCGGGAAGGCGGGCCCGTCGGACCTGGACGAACCTGCCGATATCCGGCCGTAACATATCGACTGGCCGCAGCGGCATCCCTGGCGCTGCGGCCTCGATGTGTGATCCGCCGGAGCTGTGGTCATCCGGAGAAGAAGAGGAGTGGAACATGCGCCTCGGCGTGGGCTGGACCCTGCACGGAGACGGGCGGACTCCCGCCCCCGGCGCGGTGGTGCGGCCGGACGAGCGGCTGTCGTGGCCGCGGACCGCGGGGCTGGGAGCCCAGCACGTCGTGGCGATGTTCGGCGCCAGTTTCGTCGCTCCGGTCCTGATGGGCCTGGACCCGAACCTGGCCATCATGATGTCCGGCATCGCGACGGTGATCTTCCTCCTCGCGACGCGCGGCCGGGTCCCGTCCTACCTGGGCTGCTCGCTGTCCTTCGTCGGTGTCGCGGCGGCCATCCGGGCCTCGGGCGGGGACAGCGCGGTCGTCACCGGCGCCGTCTTCGTCGTCGGCGCGGCGCTGTTCGCCTCCGGGCTCGCCGTCCAGCGTTTCGGCGCCCGCATCATCCACGCGGCGATGCCGCCGGTGGTGACGGGCGCGGTGGTGATGCTGATCGGCTTCAACCTGGCGCCGGTGACGGCGAGCACGTACTTCCCGCAGGACCAGTGGACGGCGCTGCTGGTCATGCTGTTCACGGGGCTGGCCGTGGTCTGCCTGCGCGGCTTCTGGTCGCGCATCGCGATCTTCCTCGGGCTGCTCTTCGGGTACGGGCTCTCCTGGGTGCTCGACCGCGTCTTCGGCAAGATCCACTCCCCGATGGGCGGAGCCTCGGCCGTGGACCACTGGCGGCTCGACCTCTCCGGGGTCTCCGAGGCCGACTGGATCGGACTGCCGTCCTTCCACGCCCCCGCCTTCGAGTGGCCGGCGATCCTGATCGCCCTGCCCGTGGTCATCGCACTGATCGCCGAGAACGCCGGGCACATCAAGGCCGTCGGCGAGATGACCGGCGACTCCCTCGACGACAAGCTGGGCACGGCCATCGCGGCCGACGGCGCCGCGTCCATGCTGTCCACGGCGGTCGGCGGCCCGCCCAACACCACGTACTCCGAGAACATCGGCGTCATGGCTGCCACCCGGGTCTACTCGACGGCGGCGTACTGGGCGGCGGCCGGCTTTGCGCTGCTCTTCGGGCTCTGCCCCAAGTTCGGCGCGGTCGTCGCCGCGATCCCGGGCGGGGTGCTCGGCGGCATCACCGTGATCCTGTACGGGATGATCGGCCTGCTCGGCGCCCAGATCTGGATCAACGGCCGGGTGGATCTGCGCAATCCGCTGAACCTGGTGCCGGCCGCGGCGGGCATCATCATCGGCGTCGGCGGCGTCAAGCTGCAGATCACCGACAGCTTCGAACTCGGCGGCATCGCGCTGGGCACGATCGTGGTGATCACGGGCTACCACGCGCTGCGGTTCTTCGCCCCCGCGCACCTGAAGCAGCAGGAGCCGCTGCTCGACTCGGGGACCTCCGCCTACGACGACACGGCCACCGGGGACAAGCGGGGTTGACGCGGCTTCGCCCGAACCGGGGAAGCGTACGGCCAAGTTCCCCGGATCGGCGGCGGCGCCTGCGACTCTGCCCCCATGGAAGCGGTGCTGGCGCGGATGCGCGCCCTGGACGAGCGGCTCCCGCCGCAGGACGGTGTCGCCGTCTTCAACCGGGTCTACCTGACGGTGACGGAGACCCTGTACGAGCGCATCTCCCACGGGGGTTTCCCCGCGCCCCGCAGGGCAGCCGTGCTGAGCGCGCGCTTCGCGGAGCAGTACCTGACGGCGGTGGAGGCGGACCGGCCTCCGGCCTGCTGGCGCCCGCTGCTCCAGTACCGCCGCCACCCGGGGGTGCGTCCGCTCCAGCACGCGCTGGCCGGCATCAACGCGCACATCGGCCACGACCTGGCGCTGGCGGTGGTGGCCACCTGCCATGCCCTGGACTGTGAACCACGGGCCCTGGAGGCGGACTTCGACCGGGTCGGCGACACCCTGGTCGCCCTGGAGGAGCACATCCGCGAGGACCTGATGCCGGGTCCGGACCTGCTGGAGATCGCCGACCCGCTGACCCACTTACTCGGCTCGTGGAGCCTGGACCGCGCCCGCTCGGGTGCCTGGGCGGCGGCCCGGCTGCTCTGGACCCTGCGCCGCTCCCCCGACCTGGCGGAGGAGTTCACGCAGTCCCTCGACTCGGGCGTCGGCCTGGTGGGCCGCTGCCTGCTGACCCCCGTCCGGGCGGCGTCGGCCGCCCGCCTCCGGTGACCCTTCGGCGCCGGGCATGAGAACGGGCCGCCTCCGCGCTGCTCGCGCGGGGGCGGCCCGTGGCCTGGGGAACCTGGGGACCCTGGGGACTAGTCCTCGGGGAGTTCGACCGGGGCGATGTCGTCGTAGGCGTCGCCCGGGCCCGGGTTGGTGGCGTCCGTGGAGCCGCCGAGGTGGTGCATGACGCCCCAGACGGCGTTCAGGGCGGTCTGGACCGCGCCCTCGGCCCAGCCGGCCGTCCAGGAGATGTCGTCGCCCGCGAGGAAGATGCCGCGCTTGTCCTCGGGGAGGCGGTCCTGCATGAAGTGGGTGAACAGGCGGCGCTGGTAGCGGTAGTGGCCGGGGAGGTTGGCCTTGAACGCGCCCATGAAGTAGGGCTCGTTCTCCCAGGACACGGTCACCGGGTTGCCGATGATGTGGCGGCGGATGTCGACCTTCGGGTAGATCTCGCCGAGGGACTTCAGCATGACCTCCATCCGCTCGTTCGCGGACAGCGGCAGCCACTTCAGGCTGTCGTCGCACCACGTGTACGAGAGGCAGATCACGGCGGGCTTGTCCGGGCCGTTGTCCAGCAGGTACGTGCCGCGGGTCATGCGGTCCGTGAGGGTCATCGACATGACGTCGCGGCCCGTCTCCTCGTCCTTGTCGAGCCAGAACGGCCGGTCGACGGGGATGAAGAGCTTGCTGGACTCCATGTAGTGGGTGCGCTCGATCGCCGTCCAGTGGTCGATCGGGAACAGCGTGTCGTCGCACTCGATCTTGGACAGGAGCATCCAGGACTGGGCGGTGAAGATCGCGGCGCGGTAGGTACGGATGTCGCCGGCGGCGTCCGTGACCGTGATGCGGTTGCCGGCCGTGCGGTGCAGACGGGTCACCGCCGGGCGCGGGGTGCCGTCGTGGAGGGAGGAGAGGGACGTGCCCTGGGCCCAGTGGACGATCTTCTCGGGCTCGCGCTCCCACAGGCGCAGCGGGAGCTGCTGCGAGCCGCCCACGATGCCGCGGTGGTGGTCGTCGGCCTCGGTGTAGACGACGCGCAGGATCTCCAGGATGGAGTTCGGGAAGTCGGTGTCCCAGCCGCCCGTGCCGAAGCCGACCTGCCCGAAGATCTCGCGCTTGCGGAAGGACTGGAAGGCCTCGGACTTGCAGAGGAACCCGTAGAAGGTCTCGTCGTCGAGCTTCTCGACGAGCTTCGCCCAGATCTCGCGGATGCGCGGGACGTCCCGCTCGCGCATCGCGGTGTTCATGTCGGAGAAGTCGGCGCCCTCGTCCAGGCAGGCGTTCCACGCGGCGGCGACGTCGCGGTAGACCTGCGGGAGGTCGGCGATGGTCTCGGCGTAGTGGGTCTCGCCCTTGAGGTCCACGACCGTCGAGGGGGTGGCCTCGGCCAGCGGGTTCGGGAAGGGCTCCGTGACCAGGCCGACGAGGTCGATGTAGTGCTGGAGGGCCGTGGAGGACGGCGGGAAGCGCATGGCGCCCATCTCCGCGGTCAGCTCCTCGGTGCCGGCGCCCTCGAAGCCGACGGTGCGCAGCCGGCCGCCGATCTGGTCGGCTTCGTAGACGACGGGCTTGAGGCCCATCTTCATCAGCTCGTACGCCGAGATGATGCCGGACAGACCGCCGCCGATGATGGCGACCTCGGTGCCGAGCTCGGTCGCGGGTATCTGGCCCAGGCCCGCCGGGTGGGCCAGGAAGTCGTCGTACGCGTACGGGAAGTCCGGGCCGAACATGGTGATCGGCGGCTGTCCGTCGCTGTGCGGAACGGCGGTGGTGGGCACCGTGGACGTCATGGGGGTACGTCTCCTTGCGGCCTTGCGGCAGAGCTGGGGAAAGAAGAGGGCTTAGACGAGGGAGGCGTAGAGCCCGGGGCGGCGATCGCGCAGGTAGGGATTGGTCTCGCGGGATGCCGCCAGCAGCTCGGGGTCGGCCTCGCCGAACACCAGCTCCTCGCCGCGGCCGGCCCGGGTCCGGGTGACCCCGTCGGGGCTCGCCAGGCAGCTGAGTCCGACGAACTCGAACTCGCCTTCCGGGCCGGTGCGGTTGACGTACGCGATGTACATCTGGTTCTCGAAGGCCCGTACGGGGACGAGCTGTTCGGCCACGAACTGGAACGGGTGCATCTGCGCGGTCGGCACCAGGAGGAGGTCGGTGCCGGCGAGCGCGTGCGCCCGGACGTTCTCGGGGAACTCCACGTCGTAGCAGATCATGATGCCGATGCGGAGGCCGCCGAGGTCCGCCTGGACGACGGGGGTGTCGCCGGGGGTGAAGGCGTCCTGTTCGAAGCAGCCGAAGAGGTGGGTCTTGCGGTAGTTCGCGAGCCGGACCCCGTCGGGGCCGATCAGCTGCGCCGCGTTGAACACCACGGTGCCCGCGTCGCCCGCCTCGCCCGCCCGCTCGGGGTAGCCGTAGAGGACGGCGACCCCGTGGCGGCGGGCGATCTCGCCGATGGCGACGGCGGACGGGCCGTCGGCCGGTTCGGCGAGGCCGGGGATGTCCTGGAGGTCCAGCGCGTAGCCGGTCAGGAACATCTCCGAGGTCACGAGGAGCCCCGCCCCGCTCTGTGCGGCGCGCGCCGCAGCCTCGTCGAGCGCCTTGAGGTTCTCGGCGGTGTCGCCGAGCACTCCGGAGCTCTGGAGGAGGGCGGTGCGCAGCGGGGGCATGGGCGGTCCTCTGTGACGGGTGGGGTGGGGGTCGTAAAACGGTACGTTTGCGGACTCGACCCGGACAAGCCGTGACCGTTGCGCTCCGCGCATCGATTCGTTGCGTGTTCGACGGCCTGTACGGAGATTCGTTGCGCGGGCACCGTTACGGACCCTGGTGGACCCCCGGCGGCTCCTCCTGGGGACCCGTGTGGAAGGCCGGGTGCGCGCCCAGGAAGCGCAGGTCGTCGAGGATGTCGGGGGTGTGGTCGGAGACCACGCGGCCGCTCCAGGTGTCGACGAGCGCCGGGACGGTCAGCGTGCCGTCGAAGTGGTGGCCGGTGGCCTCGTAGGCCAGGCGCAGCGCGCTGTACCCGTCCGCCTGTGGGTCCGCGCCGAGGACGGTGGCGGTGACGGAACCCTCCAGGCCCAGCAGGGCGAGGGCGGCGCGCACGCGCAGGGAGCGCGGACAGCCTGCGGAGAGGTAGAGGTGGTAGCGGTGCGGGACCGGGGAGAACCCGGCCCCGATGCGGCCGCGCAGGGCGGGGGCCGGGCCGGTGCGGGGCAGGGGCAGGGGCAGGACGGTGCGCGACATGACTCTCCTGGGGCTGCGCGGAGGGGCCTGGGCAGGACGGTGCCCCGGGCGACGCGGTGCGCGCCCGGTCCGGGTCACTCGCCTGTGAGAGGGGTCAGCCGCGCGGGCCGAATGCGCTGCACACCCGCAGGAGGTCGATGTGCAGGCGCCGGGTGAGCCACCAGCGCCGTGGGGTCCGGGCGATACGGGTGCTCCTGGCGATACGGGTGTTCCGGGTGATCCGGGTCCCCGCGTCCGCCGTCAAGGCCGTGTCCACTGGTTCCCCACCCCCGTCCCGTCCCCGCCCCGCCCCGCCCTGTCCTCGGCCTCCCGCCTCGCGGTGGTTAGGCTTCCCGCTGCGGGCTCTGTCCGTCATGGCCGTCCCCCGCAGTCTCGTGGCGGCGCCCGGGGCCGTCAAGAAGGCGGTCGCGCCCACCCTCGGAAGGAGTCCCGCACCCATGTCCCCCGAGACCGGAACGCTGTCCGGCAGCGAGGTACTCGACAATCCGGTCTGGTCCGCGCTGACCGGCCCCCATCGCGGATTCGCCGAGTTCGGGCCCGCGGGCCTGGCCGGCCGCTACGCCGAGGACGCGGCCCCCTTCTCCGCGCTCGCCGATCCGGAGGATCCCCGGGCATGGGCGGATCTGGCCGCGCTGGCCGGGCCCGGGGAGGGGGTCTGGGTGACGGGGCTGCTGACCGCGCCGCCGGGGTGGGAGACCGTGGTGACCCTGCCGGGCGTGCAGCTGGACGGCCGGGCGGTACGGGCCGAGGCCGCGCCGGAGGCGGTCCCGCTGGGCCGCGGTGACGTACGGGAGATGCTGGAGCTGGTCGAGCTGACCAAGCCGGGCCCGTTCCTGGACCGGACGGTCGAGCTGGGCACGTACCTCGGGATCCGCCGCGAAGGCCGGCTCGTGGCGATGGCCGGGGAGCGGATGCGGCCGGGCGGCTGGTCGGAGATCAGCGCGGTGTGCACCCACCCCGACCACCGCGGCCGGGGCCTGGCCGGCCGGCTGATACGCGCGGTCGCGGCGGCGGTCCGCGAGCGCGGGGACAGCCCGTTCCTGCACGCGGCGGCGTCGAACACGGGCGCCGTCCGGCTCTACGAGTCGATGGGCTTCACCCTGCGCCGCAGCCCGGTCTTCCTGGGCCTGCGCACACCGGCCCAGGGAGCCTGATCCGGAGGCTGCCGGCCACGGCGGGGTTTCACGGGGCGTCCAGCGGTCAGACGCGGGACAACCCACGGAAAGGAACTGCCATGACCGACGTCTCCTACCTGCCCGGCGCCGCGCACCACTTCTGGCAGTGGCAGTCCCGGGCCGCCTGCCGGGACCTGGGGTCCGGCCGCTTCTTCCATCCCGCCGGTGAGCGGGGCGAGGACCGGGAGGAGCGGGACGCCGCCGCCAAGCGGGTGTGCGGGGGCTGCCCGGTCCGGACGGCCTGCCTGGAGCACGCGCTGCGCACCCGCGAGCGGTTCGGCGTCTGGGGCGGCCTGACGGAGGAGGAGCGCCACGAGCTCCTCGCCCCGGCGCGCCTCGCGGCCCGGACCTGATCCACCGGAAACCCTAGGCCGGGGCTCCCGAGGTGAAGCGGCGGAGCAGCGGGGAGAGGACGAGGACCGACTTGGTGCGTTCCACGAAGGGCTCGCCCGCGATGCGCTCCAGGACCCGCTCGAAGTGCCGCATGTCGGAGGCGAAGACCTGGACGAGGGCGTCCGCGTCGCCGGTGACGGTCGACGCGGACACCACCTCGGGGTAGCGCTCCAGTCCTCGCCGGATGTCGTCCGGCGAGGTGTTGTGGCGACAGTAGATCTCGATGAAGCCCTCGGTCTCCCAGCCCATGGCGGCGGGGTCCACGCGGACGGTGAAGCCGGTGATGGCGCCTTCGGCGCGCAGCCGGTCCACGCGCCGTTTCACGGCGGGGGCGGAGAGCCCGACCTCGGAGCCGATGTCCGCGTAGGAGCGGCGGGCGTCCTCGGCGAGGGCGTGCACGATGCGTTCGTCGAGATCGTTCAGTCGCACGGGGGGTGGATCACTTCTATTCAGCGGCCTCCGCGACCAAGGCGGTCACGGCGGCCACAGTGGCCAGGCTGGAGCGGCGCATGCCGTAGAAGAAGTAGATCACGAGCCCGACCGCCATCCAGCCACCGAAGACCAGCCAGGTCGCCATCGGCAGCCTCACCATCAGGACCGCGCAGAGGATGAAGCCCAGGATCGGGGTGACCGGGAAGAGGGCGACCTTGAAGGTGCGGTTCATGTCGGGGCGGGTGTAGCGCAGGATGACGACGGCCACGTTGACCAGGCCGAAGGCGAAGAGCGTGCCGATGCTGGTGGCGTTGGCCAGCTCACCCAGCGGGATGAACGCGGCGAGGAGACCACAGAAGAGGCAGACGATGATCGTGTTGACCTTCGGCGTGCCGGTCTTCGCGTCGACCTTGGCGAAGGCCTTCGGCATCAGGCCGTCGCGGGACATCGCGAACAGGATGCGGGTCTGGCCGTAGAGCACGGCGAAGACGACGCTGGCGATGGCGACGACCGCGCCGGCGGCGAGGATGACGCTCCAGAAGGCGTGTCCGGTGACGTTCTCCATGATCTGGGCCAGCGCTGCCTCGCTGCCCTCGAACTCCTGCCACGGCATGGCGCCGACGGCGACCAGGGCGACCAGGCAGTACAGCGCAGTGACGATCAGCAGCGAGAGCATGATCGCGCGGGGCAGGTCCCTCTTCGGGTTCTTGGCTTCCTCACCGGCGGTGGAGGCGGCGTCGAAACCGATGTACGAGAAGAAGAGCATGGAGGCCGCGGTGCCGATGGCGGTGACGCCGAGCGGGGCCAGAGGGGTGTAGTTGCCGGCCTTGATGCCCATGAAGCCGATGACGCAGAAGAGCACCAGCGTGACGATCTTTACGGCGACCATGATCGAGTTGATCCGGGCGCTCTCCTTGGACCCGCGCAGCAGGAACACCATGCAGAGCAGGACGACGACCAGAGCGGGCATGTTGATGTAGCCGCCCTCGCCCAGCGGGGCGGAGAAGCCCTCGGGAATCGTGAGGCCGAGCGTGCCGTCGAGCAGCTCGTTGAGGTACTGGCCCCAGCCGACGGCGACGGCCGCGACCGAGACGCCGTACTCCAGGACCAGGCACCAGCCGCAGACCCAGGCTACGAGCTCGCCCATGGTGGCGTAGGCGTACGAGTACGAGGAGCCCGAGACGGGTATGGAGCCCGCCAGCTCGGCGTAGGAGAGCGCGGAGAACAGCGCGGTCAGGCCCGCGAGGATGAACGCGACGAAGACGGCCGGGCCGGCGATCGGGGTGGCTTCGCCGAGGACGACGAAGATGCCCGTGCCCAGGGTCGCGCCGATGCTGATCATGGTCAGCTGCCACATGGTGAGCGAGCGCTTCAGCGCCCCGCCCTCACCCTGGCCGCCCTCGGCGACCAGCTGCTCCACCGGCTTGCGGCGGAGCAGCGGGTTGAGGGGCCTACGGGACTCGGAAGCGAGCGGCGGCGCCTGGCCGTGGTCGAGCACGAGGGGACTCCTTGTCACTGCGGATCGGGGAGGTCGGGGATGAGGCGTCGACCGCGACGGTCCGGAGCAGGACAGGGCCCGACGAAGGAAGGGCCTGAGCATGGCGGACCGCCGAGCAGGCGATCCGCGCCACTCCACGTACAGCGAGTGAGCCTACGAGCTGAGTGATACCGCCCGTAATGCACCATCCTTGCACATTGACGCACGATCGTTGCGCGGATCTGTCCCAGATGGTCCTTTGTTGCGTGCGGATGATCGATCGCTGCGCAGCCCGCCGAAAACCCTCGTTCTTGACACTTCGTCAGATCTGCCGCAGCGTGCCGTCATGGATCTGGATGTGCTCTACGAGATCGACGTACCGAGGCCCTGGCCCGGGGCCCATCCGCGCGGCCAGCGGACCGCCGAGCAGCGCGCCTACCGCGAGGCCGTCGAGCAGATCAGGCTCGCCGACCGGATGGGGTTCCGCACCGTCTGGGCGGTCGAGCACCACTTCCGCGAGGGCCGCTCCCACTGTCCGGCCCCCGAGGTGCTGCTCGGCCACCTCGCGGGGCTGACCGTGGGGGTCCCCCCGGACGAAGTCTGGGGGAGGATCCGGCTCGGCTTCGGCGTGACCCTGACCCCCTTCGGCTTCACCCCGCCGCAGCGCATCGCGGAGAAGGTGGCCACCGTGGACGTGCTCTCCGGGGGCCGGGTGGAATGGGGCACCGGACGCTCCACTCCCATGGAGCAGGCGGCCTTCGGGGTGGACCGGGAGCGCTCGCGCGAGGACTGGCGCGAGGCGATCGGGATCGTCACCGGCATGTGGCGGGAGGAGTACTTCGAGTACGCCTCCGAGCGGTTCCGCTTCCCGCGCCGGATGGTCACCCCCAAGCCCGTGCAGGATCCGCACCCGCCCGCCTGGATGGCGGCCACCTCCCCGGGCTCGGCGGAGGTGGCCGGGGCCGCCGGCCTCGGGCTGCTCTCGTTCTCGATCATGCAGCCGCTGGAGGCGATGGCCCGGCAGGTGGCGGCGTACCGGGCGGCGGCCCGCGAGCCCCGGCCGCTCACCGACGTCACGACGGACCGGGTCAGCGCGTACACCCTCGTCCACGCGACCGCGCCGCGCGCGCAGCCGAGCGCCCGGGTGTGGGACTCGGTGGCCTGGTGGTACTCGAACCTGGCGCGCTTCACCCTGGAGTGGGAACTGCCGCACCTGGCGGCCGAGGAGCGGGAGCGGGCCTTCCCGCTGCTGGACCCGATCCTCCAAGGGGACGTTCCCGTACGGGAGTTCAGCGACGGGGACATGATCCTGATCGGCGACGCCGAGACCATCGTCGCCAAGGCCAAGCGGTACGCGGACCTCGGCGTGGACCAGCTGATCTGCTACGTGCAGTGGGGGTACCTGGAGCACCAGGAGATCCTGCGGACGATCGAGATCCTGGGCAAGGAGGTCATTCCGGAACTGGCCCGGTACCGGCCCGGGACGGCCGCCCCGTGAGCGCCCCGGCCGAGGCCGCCGACTCCCCCGCAGAGTCCGTCGACTCCCCCACCGGGCCCCTCGACTCCCCCGCCGAGCCCCTCGACGCCTCCCCCGTGCCCGACTACGCCGCCCTGCACCGCCTCGACGGCCGGGGCCTGGTCCTCCTCGGCGCGGGCCACGGCATCGGCCGGCAGACCGCCCACGCGCTCGCCGCCGCCGGCGCCCGGGTGCTGTGCGTGGACGTCGACGAGGAGCGGGCCGCGGCCGTCGCCGCCGAGACCGGGGGCGTCCCGTACAGCTGCGACGTGACCCGCCGCGCGCCCGTGCGCACCCTGTTCGAGGAAGCGCCGAAGCTGCTCGGCGGCCCGGTGGGCGGGGTCGTCGACATCGTCGGCATGGCCCGGTACGCGGGGCTGCCCGAGCTGGACGACGCCGGCTGGGACTGGCACTTCGACGTCGTCCTGCGGCACGCCTGGCTCGCCGTCCAGTACGGCGGCGAGGCCGTCGCCGCGGCCGGTGGCGGCCCGCTGGTCTTCGTGGCCTCCGTCTCCGGGCTGACCGCGGCCCCGCTGCACGCCGCGTACGGGGCCGCCAAAGCCGCCCTGATGGCACTGGTGCGCTCGGCGGCGGTGGAACTGGGCCCGCGCCGGGTACGAGTGAACGCGGTGGCACCGGGCGTGGTGTGGACCCCGCGGGTCGCCGCCCTGCTGGGTCCCGAGGGGCGGCGTCGCAACGCGCAGAACGCCCCGCTGGGCCGGGTCGCCGAGACCGCGGACATCGCGGCGGCCCTGTACTTCCTGGCTTCGCCGCTGTCCTCTTACGTGACGGGGCAGACGCTGGTGGTGGACGGCGGGGTCGGCGTGAAGTTCCCGTATCCGACGATCGGAGGCGAAGAGTGAGCGCCGACAGCGCCTACAGCACCGATGCGCAGTGGCAGGATCCGCTGCCCTTCCTGCGCGGGGTCGCCTGGCTGGACAAGGGGCGCCCGGTGCGGGCCGACCCGGCGGACACCATGCGGCTGCCGTGGGACACCGGCGAGCGGTCCACCCTGCCCATCGGGGTCCGCCTGGAGTTCACCACCGAGACCGCGCGGGCGGTGGAGATCCGCTACCGGGCGACCGTGCCCGGCCCCACCGACGCCCTGCGCGACCTCGCCCACGGCTTCGCGCTGTGGGACCGGCACGGGGTGGTCACCGAGGTGTTCACCGACCCGGCCGCGGAGGCCGTCGTACGGATCGGCCTGGGCGGCGGCACCGGCCCGTTCACCATCCACCCGCCCGAGGCCCAGGCCCCGCTGGTCCTCGCGCTGCGCGGGATCGGCGGCCCGCTCGCCCCGGGGCCGCCCGCCCCGCGGTGGGTGGTGCACGGCGACTCCATCACGGAGGGCTGGTGGTCCACCCGCCCCGCGCACGGCTGGCCCGCGGTCACCGGCCGGGCGCTCGGCTGGGACACCGTCAACCTCGGCTACGCGGGCGCCGCACGCGGCGAACTCACCACCGCCGAACACCTCGCGGGCCTGCCCGCCGACGTCCTCACGCTCGCCTTCGGCACCAACTGCTGGTCCCGGGTGCCCTTCTCGGCGCCCCTGCTGTACGAGACCACGCGCGCGTTCCTCGAACTGGTCCGGCAGGGGCACCCGCGGACCCCGCTGCTGCTGGTCTCGCCCGTCCTGCGGCCCGACGCCGAGCGCACCCCGAACAAGCTCGGCGCCACCCTGGGCGCCCTGCGCGACGCGATGGAGCGCGCCACCCGGGAGCGGATCGCCGCCGGGGACGACCGGCTGGCCCTGCTCCCGGGCCGGGACCTGCTCGGTCCCGAGCACCTGGCGGACGGGCTGCACCCCAACGACAGCGGACACCAGGTTCTCGGCCTCGCTGTGGCCACGGCTCTGCGGCGCGCCGGGTTCGATGCGGACTGAGTGAAACAGCCCACACCGTCCGAAGTGAACAGATCTCTCCCACCACGGCGTGTCCTGGGCAGAGTTGACGCCGCCAGGGCGGCGGACGCGACGAACACCACACGTGGGAGAGATCAAGATGGGCATCAAGCGCGGAACCACCCTTGCCGCGGCCGCGATCGCCGTCGTCCTCGCGGCGACGGCCTGCGGCCCGTCGGACGACAAGGCCGCCGACACGACCACGCCGGCCGGAGCCGCCTCCCAGGCCCCGGCTCCGGCCGCCGACGGCGACTCGGGGGCCGAGCCCGCCGGGCAGTTGGCGACCGCCGCCAGTGAGCAGCTCGGCCCGGTCCTCACCGACGGCGCCGGTCTCACCCTCTACCGCTTCGACAAGGACACGGCCAAGCCGCCGAAGTCGAACTGCGATGGGGACTGCGCGAAGACCTGGCCGGTGGTCGCCGCGGGCGACGCCACCGCCGCGGCGGGCATGGACCCGGCGCTGCTGGGCGAGGTGGTGCGCAGCGACGGCACGAAGCAGCTGACGGTGGCCGGCTGGCCCGCGTACCGCTTCAACAAGGACGCCAAGGCGGGCGACTTCAACGGCCAGGGCGTCGGCGGGGTGTGGTTCGCGTTCGCCCCGGACGGCAAGAAGGCCGCGAAGGCGGCCGCGGCCGCACCCGCCGCGGCCGAGGCGGGTGCGGCGCTGTCGGTGGCGAAGGACCCCAAGCTGGGCGACCACATCGTCGACGGCAAGGGCATGACCGTCTACCGGTTCAAGCCGGACACCGCGTGGCCGATGGTCTCCAAGTGCGTCGGTGACTGCCTGACCAAGTGGCCGGTCGTCCCCCCGGTGGACAAGGCGAACGCCAAGGGCATCACCGAGCGCAACTACCTGGTCCTGGACCGCCCGGACGGCAAGAAGCAGCAGACCGTCGACTGCTGGCCCGTCTACACCTTCGCCGGTGACAAGAAGCCCGGTGACATCAACGGCCAGGGCGTGGGCGGCACGTGGTACGCCGTCTCCCCCGACGGCAAGCTCATCACCGTCCAGTAGCCCTCCTTCCCTCCCGCCCCCCACCACGGCCGGCGCGGCCCCTGCCCTACCTCCCCCGGGGCGGGGGCCGCGCCCCGTCCGGCCCGTCCCGCCCGTCCCGGCCGTCCGCCCCGTCCCGCCCGTCCGGCCCCGTTCCGTCCCGGGGCCGCGGGTATCTAGACTCGGCCGCATGCTGCGCGTACTGGCCGTCGACGACGAGAAGCCGCTCCTGGAGGAACTCCTCTACCTGCTGCGCTCGGACCCCCGGGTGCGCAGCGCGGAGGGCGCCTCGGACGCCACCGAGGCCCTGCGCCGGATCACCCGGGCGCTGGAGTCCGGCCCGGACGGGTCCGACGGCATCGACGTGGTCTTCCTGGACATCCACATGGCCGGGCTGACCGGTCTGGACATCGCCCGGCTGCTGGCCGGGTTCGCGCGGCCGCCGCTGATCGTGTTCGTGACCGCCCACGAGGGTTTCGCCGTACAGGCCTTCGACCTCAAGGCCGTGGACTACGTGCTCAAGCCCGTGCGTCCGGAGCGGCTGGCCGAGGCCGTCCGGCGGGCCTGCGCGCAGCTGGGCCGGCCCGCGGAGGCACCGGTGGCCACGGATGCGGGCGCGGGCGCGGGCCGGCCGGCCGCGATGGTGCCGCGGCGCCCGGCCGCCTCCGAGGTCTCCGTGGCGGTCGCCGACCGGGCCCCGGAGCAGATCGCCGTCGAACTGGGCGGCGTCACCCGCTTCGTGGCGATCGCCGACATCGCCTACGTCGAGGCGCAGGGCGACTACGCCCGCCTGCACACCGACGAGGGCAGCCATCTGGTCCGGATCCCCGTGTCCACGCTGGAGGAGCGCTGGGCGTCGCGCGGGTTCGTGCGGATCCACCGCCGCCATCTGGTGTCGCTGGCCCGGATCGACGAGCTGCGGATGGACGCGGGCACCACCACGGTCCGGGTCGGGGCGGCGGAGCTCCAGGTCAGCCGTAGGCACGCGCGGGAGTTGCGGGACCTGCTGATGCGTCAGGCCACCGGCTGAAACCGTCCGCCCGGGAGGAGCCGGTCCGACCGTCCGGCGCGCGCGGGCGCCGTTCGTCGCGCCACGAGGGGCGTACGGCGATCCGCCGGAGCCGTCGACCGCACCGGTCGCGTGAACGGCCGCCTCGGCCCTCACCGCCCGCCTATCGTGGATCTTCCGGCGCGGGAGGAGCGCGATGTCCGAAATCCAGGCGCTGGTCGACGCTCTGAGCGGACTGCCCCGCACCCGGCCCGCCGGGCCCGCCGAGGCCGAGGCCCTGCTGGCCCGGCTGCGCAGCGCGGCCGCCCGCTGGGCGGACATCCTGTACGAGGCCCGCGAGGGCGTCCGCGAGCAGGTGCCGCCGCGTGCGGAGGCGGCGCTGACGCTGGCCTTCCGGCGTGCGGAACAGTCGTACGTGGAGCTGGAGATCGCCCTGCGCGACTGCGCGGAGCACCGCGACCCGGTGATCTGACCCAGCCGGACCCTCAGGGTCCGAATCGAGCCTGTTGCCAGGTCAGCGCTCATGCATAGACTCCGGTCGCCCCTGCCCTCCGCCGAAGGACCGCCCGGTGAACCAGACGTACGCGCTGACCGCGGTCGCCGTCGTCGTCCTGGTCACGGTGCTGGTGGGCGCCCTGGGGCTGCGGATATCCCGGACCACTTCCGACTTCTACGTGGCCTCGCGCACGGTGGGCCCGCGCCTGAACGCGGCGGCCATCAGCGGGGAGTACCTCTCCGCCGCGTCCTTCCTCGGGGTGGCCGGCCTGGTGCTCCTCCAGGGGCCCGAGATGCTCTGGTATCCCGTGGGCTACACCGCCGGATACGTGGTGCTGCTCGCGCTGGTGGCGGCCCCGCTGCGCCGCTCGGGCGCGTACACCCTGCCCGACTTCGCCGAGGCCCGGCTGGAGTCCCAGGCCGTGCGCCGGATCGCCGTGCTGTTCGTGATCGGGGTCGGCTGGCTGTACCTGCTGCCGCAGTTGCAGGGCGCCGGGCTCACCCTGGAGATCCTGACGGGGGCCCCGCACTGGGCCGGCGGGCTGGTCGTCGCCTTCGTGGTGTGCGCGGCGGTGGCCGCCGGCGGGATGCGCAGCATCACCTTCGTGCAGGCCTTCCAGTACTGGCTCAAGCTCACCGCGCTGCTGGTCCCCGCCTTCTTCCTGGTCGCGGCCTGGGCCGGGGACGGCGCGCCGCGGGCCAGCTTCGACGCCCCGGCCGTCTTCCGGGAGCACACCTCGGTGACGCTGGCGCAGGACGTGCGGCTGTCCGTGGAGGAGCCGCTGACGGTGACGGTGACCGGGCAGGTGGACGGGCTCGACTACGAGTCGGTCCCGTTGACCCTGACCGCCGGGCAGCATTCGGTACGGGCCCACGCGCGGCTGGAGTTCGCCCCGGACACCCCCGTCCCGGACACCCGCGCGGAGGCGGGTCTCGGTGTGTCCAGCTGGTCGGAGCCGTTGTCGGGGGACCGCCCGGAGTACCGGCTGTACGCGACGTACGGGCTGATCCTGGCCACCTTCCTCGGCACGATGGGCCTGCCGCACGTCGCGGTGCGCTTCTACACCAGCCCCAACGGGCGGGCCGCGCGGCGCACCACGCTGGTCGTCCTCGGGCTGGTCGGCGTCTTCTACCTCCTGCCGCCGGTGTACGGGGCCCTGGGGCGGATCTACACCCCCGAGCTCGCGCTCACCGGCGACGCGGACGCGGCGGTGCTGGTGCTGCCCGAGCGGATGCTCGGCGGGCTGCTCGGCGATCTGCTGGGGGCGCTGCTGGCCGGGGGCGCCTTCGCGGCGTTCCTGTCGACGGCTTCGGGGCTGACCATGGCGGTGGCCGGGGTGCTGCACCAGGACGTGCTGCGGGCGCGCGGGGTGCGCAGCTTCCGCACCGCGGTGCTGGTGGCGATCCTGGTGCCGCTGGCCGGGAGCGTGGCGGCAACGGACGTGCCGGTGGCGGACGCGGTGGGCCTCGCCTTCGCGGTGTCGGCCTCGTCGTTCTGCCCGCTGCTGGTGCTGGGCATCTGGTGGCGCGGGCTGACCCCGCCGGGTGCGGTGGCCGGGCTGGTCACGGGCGGCGGGGCGGCGCTGAGCGCGGTGCTGGCGACCCGGGCCGGGCTCGCCCCGGCGGGCTGGGCGCACACCCTGCTGGCGTGGCCGGCGGTGTGGTCGGTGCCGCTCGGGTTCCTGACGATGGTCGCGGTGTCCGTGGCCACCCGGTCGCGGATCCCGGGCGGGACGGCGGCCACCCTGGCCCGGCTGCACCTGCCGGAGAACCTGGCCGGGGACCGGGTGGGAGGTTCACGGTGAGCTCGGTGGGACCGACCGTGCTGGCGGTGCTGGCGGTGGCGGGCCCCCTCCTGCTGGGAGCGGGCTGGGCGGCGGGCCTGTGGCACGCCCGGCGCGGCGAACGGGCGGCCGGGCTGGACCTGGGGACCCCGGTGGAGCGGGCCACCTTCCACACCCTGCACACGGCTTCGCTGGCCGCTCCCCCGCTGCGCGCCGGGCTGACCGAGGACGCCGCCCGCAAGGCCGCCCGGCGGCTGCGGTCGCTGCTGGGCACGGAGGCGCTGTGCCTGACCGACCGGAGGTCGGTGCTGGCGTGGGACGGCCCGGGCGCCGACCACCATCAGCGGGGGGCGATGGCCCGGGTGGCGATGATGCTGGCGACGGGGCGCAGTCAGAGCGTGCGGACCGAGTGCCAGCGGCCCGACTGTCCGTTGAAGTGGGCGGTGGTGGCCCCGCTGACCGGTGAGGACGGGATGCTGGGCGCGCTGGTGGCGTTCGGGTCGCGGGAGTCGGCGGTGCTGGTGCGGGCGGCGACGGAGGTGGCTCGGTGGGTGTCCGTACAGCTGGAGCTCTCCGAGCTGGACCGCTCGCGGACCCGGCTGATGGAGGCGGAGATCAAGGCGCTGCGGGCGCAGATATCCCCGCACTTCATCTTCAACTCCCTGGCCGCGATCGCCTCGTTCGTGCGGACCGATCCGGAGCGGGCCCGGGAGCTGCTGCTGGAGTTCGCGGACTTCACCCGGTACTCCTTCCGGCGGCACGGCGATTTCACCACCCTCGCCGAGGAGTTGCGCTCGATCCAGCAGTATCTGGCGCTGGCCGGCGCCCGCTTCGGGGACCGGCTGAAGGTGACCTTGCAGGTGGCTCCGGAGGTGCTGCCGGTGGCGCTGCCGTTCCTGTGTCTCCAGCCTCTGGTGGAGAACGCCGTCAAGCACGGTCTGGAGGACTCCACGCAGGAGTGCCGGATCACCATCACGGCGCAGGACGCGGGCTCGGAGGCGGTGATCACGGTGGAGGACAACGGGGTCGGGATGGATCCGGCCCTGCTGCGCCGGATCCTGGCCGGGGAGCGCGCGGGCTCCTCCTCCGGCATCGGGCTGCCCAATGTCGACGAGCGGATCCGGCAGGTCTACGGGGACGAGTACGGTCCGGTGATGGAGACGGGCGTCGGCGCCGGCATGAAGGTGACCCTGCGGATTCCCAAATATCGTGCGGGCGTGCACAGTTCACCGACGGAACATCATCCTCCCGGCCCCTGACGGCCGAGCTGCTCGTACCGCGCGACGCAAACGCCGACGGGGCTGGTGGATCCAGCCTCGCCGGCGTTTTCGGCACGCGGGGGTCCCGGGGCGGAGCCCCCGGAAGAGGTGCTTAGCTCCAGCTGGCGTGCAGCGGCTTGCCCTCGGCGTAACCGGCCGCGGACTGGATGCCGACGACCGCCTTCTCCTCGAACTCCGCCAGGGAGCCGGCACCGGCGTAGGTGCAGGAGGAGCGGACGCCCGCGATGATCGAGTCGATCAGGTCCTCGACGCCCGGGCGGGCCGGGTCGAGGAACATCCGCGAGGTCGAGATGCCCTCCTCGAAGAGACCCTTGCGGGCACGGTCGTACGCCGACTCCTCCGACGTGCGGTTCTGCACCGCACGCGCCGAGGCCATGCCGAAGGACTCCTTGTAGAGGCGACCCTCGGCGGACTGCTGGAGGTCGCCCGGGGACTCGTACGTACCGGCGAACCAGGAGCCGATCATCACGTTGGACGCACCGGCGGCCAGCGCCATCGCCACGTCACGCGGGTGACGGACGCCGCCGTCGGCCCACACGTGCTTGCCGTACTTCTTCGCCTCGGCCGCGCACTCCAGCACCGCGGAGAACTGCGGGCGGCCCACGCCGGTCATCATGCGGGTGGTGCACATGGCGCCGGGGCCCACACCGACCTTGATGATGTCGGCGCCGGCGTCGATGAGGTCCTTGACGCCCTCGGCGGCGACGATGTTTCCGGCCACGATCGGGACCTGCGGGTCCAGCGCGCGGACGGCCTTGATCGCGCTGATCATCGATTCCTGGTGGCCGTGCGCGGTGTCGATGACGAGCGTGTCCACGCCCGCGTCGAGCAGCTGCTTGGCCTTGGCCACGAAGTCGCCGTTGATGCCGACGGCGGCCGCGATGCGCAGCTTGCCGTTGGCGTCGGTGGCCGGGGTGTAGAGGGTCGCGCGCAGGGCGCCCTTGCGGGTGAGGATGCCGACGAGCCTGCCGTCCTTGTCGACGGCCGGGGCCAGCTTGCGGTGGCCGGCGTCGAGCTGGTTGAAGGCCTCGCGCGGGTCCATGTCGGCGTCGATGAGCAGCAGCTCCTTCGACATGACCTCGGAGAGCTGGGTGAAGCGGTCGACACCGGTCAGGTCGTGGTCGGTGACGACGCCGACCGGGCGGCCCTCGCCGTCGACGACGACGCCGGCACCGTGGGCGCGCTTGGGCAGCAGGGACAGAGCGTCGGCGACCGTCTGGGTGGGAGCCAGCGTGATCGGCGTGTCGAGCACGAGGTGGCGGGTCTTCACCCAGGAGATGACGTCGGTGACGACATCGATCGGGATGTCCTGCGGGATGACGACGATGCCGCCGCGGCGGGCGACGGTCTCGGCCATCCGGCGGCCCGCGATGGCGGTCATGTTCGCCACGACCAGCGGAATGGTGGTGCCGGTGCCGTCGGGCGAGGACAGGTCCACGGCCTGACGGGAACCGACCGCGGAGCGGCTCGGCACCATGAACACATCGTCGTACGTCAGGTCGTACGGCGGCTTCAGGTCATTGAGGAAACGCACGTGCTGAACATCCCAGTCGATCGAAGGATCCGTCTATGGCCTCGACCGGGTCAGCCGAGGAAACGCACGTACTTCATTCTCCCACGACCTGGCGTTTTCACAGCCCGGGGCGATCGTCCAGGACATACCGGGCCGCCTGGTTCTTTCCTACGGGACTTTGGTCCCGCCCGGCCACACCACGCGCGTAGCCCGCCGGCCGTGCCGACCTCGCCCCGAGCAGTTTCGCGGCGTGGGCGACGCTGGCGAGGGTGGCGTGGTGGTGCCAGCCGCGGAAGGAGCGGCCCTCGAAGTCCCGGATGCCGACCGTTTCGCAGGTCTGGGTGAAGTCCAGGGAGACCCGGTCGGTGAGTTTGGCGAGCAGGAAGAGCTGGGCGAGGGGCCGGTCGCCGATGTTGGTGATCCAGAACTCGGCGGGCAGCAGTGCGGCTTCGGTCCGGGCTCCGACGAGCAGCAGCGGGGTGGGCGGCGCGGGCACGGGCCGGTCCTCGCAGGGGGCGGCGAGGACCGAGGCCGCGGTCAGCAGGGTGACGGCGCGCTCGGCGCGGCCGTGCCGGGTCCATTCGACGACGCGGCGCCGGGAGCGCAGGGAGTCGATGACTTCGCGGGCGGGCGCGGTGCGGGGCCCGGGTTTGTGCCGGCCGGCGCCGCCGAAGGAGACGGGGAGGGTGCCGTCGACCTTGAAGACGAAGGGGATGTCCTGGAGGGCGAAGGACTCGATGCTCTGCGGCAGATCGCAGTTCGCGACCTCCATCACCACCGGCCGGCGCTGGAGTTGCCAGGTCGCGGCCATCCGCAGGACGGCGCGCACGGCGTCCTGAGCGGGGGTGAGGGAGCGTGCGGCGTCGGGGATGCCCGCCTGGCGGCGGCGCAGGAGTTCGCTGGTCCAGGGCCCGGGGAGGGTGAGGGTCCATTCGACCGGGAAGCTGGCCTCGCTGGAGGCGAGCCAGATCCCGCTCGCCTGCTGGCAGTTGGCGGTGCGGCCGAGCTGGGGGACGAACTGCCGGCCGACGCCCACCGAGCGGTCGCCGGCCTTCTCTATGACCATGGGCCGGAGCACCCAGGCCAGGGGGCGCTGTGCGGTGCGTTCGAGGTGCTGGGCGAGGGAGCGGCGGACCGGGGTCCAGTCCCAGGGGGACTTGCTGACGAACTGCTGGAGGCTCTGCTCCACGGAACCGGCCCCTGATCCGGCTATGTTCCGGATGGTTTTCTTCCCCGTGGTGCGCACGAGCCCGTTCAGGTACACGCGGGCCCAGTTCCGCTGGTCCCGCCGGGGTAAGGACTCGAAGAGAAGAGCGATCAGGACGTCGATCGATGCGGAGATTTCCTTGCCGGAAGCCTCCGGCAGGACTGCGCGAGCCATCTGGGCCACCCCCCGTGACCAGCTAGATCCGATACCTGCGTGACCGCGCGGAACGGCCCTGCGTCCCAGCGGCTACTTCCTGAGGTCACGGATGCGGGACGGCGGATGCGCCGTCACCGTCCCCCTCCCGCACACGGTACCCAGACGGCGGTCCCCCTGATCCACCGCCACCGTCCGGTGGGCTGAAAGCGAACGCGAAAGCCTTGCGATCACGAAGGCGCCGGATGCAACGTTGATTACATGATTACAGCCGAACAGAGCGAACAGCTCCGCGCGTGGTTCGCCGAGCGCCTGCCGGTGGACGTCTACGAGTCCCTCCTCTCGGTCACGGCCGACCGCGAGGAGATCACGGTCGTCGGCACCATCCCGGCGGCCGAGTCCGTCAAGGAGTTCCGCGAACGCACCCGCGAACAGCGCATCGAGGTGGCCCGCGAGGCCGAGTCCCTCTACCGCCGCAAGGTCGCCTGGGGCGTGCGAGCGGGCGAGGAGACGATCCTCTTCACCCACCTCGCCGTCCCGGTGATGACCCGCCTGCGCCAGTCCGAGCGCCAGGTCCTCGACACCCTGGTCGCCGGCGGCGTCGCCCGCAGCCGGGCCGACGCCCTGGCCTGGTGCGTCCGCCTCGTCGGAAAGAACACCGACACCTGGCTGACCGAGCTGCGTGACTCCCTGGACAAGGTCCACCACGTCCGCGCGCAGGGCCCGGACGTCTCCGACGGGACCGACTCCAGGAAGTCCGAGTCCGAATGACGAAAACCCCCCACGACCGCCCGTGATCGCGTGAGGCTGGCCGGGATCGACATCAAGGACCGATACCGAGGACCGACACCGAGACCAACCCCGAGGGAGGGGCACGCACCATGACCACGACCGTCGAGTACATCCGCTACCGGATCGCGTTGGACGACCAGCAAGCCTTCGAGACCTCGTACGCGCGGGCGGCCGAAGCCCTGGCCGCCTCGCCCGCGTGCATCGACTACGAACTGGCCCGCTGCGAGGAGGAGAAGGAGCGCTACATCCTCCGCATCCGCTGGACCTCGGTCGACGCCCACCTGGGCGACTTCCGCAAGGGCGAGCACTTCCCGGCCTTCTTCAGCGCGATCCGGCCGTACGTGACGGCGATCGAGGAGATGCAGCACTACACGGTGACCGACGTCGCGGGCACCGGAAAGGCCGTCGGGCAGCGATGAGCACGACACCCACGATCTACGAGTGGATGGGCGGCGCGGAGGCGATGAACCGCCTCACCGACGCCTTCTACGCCCACGCCCTGCAGGACGAGATCCTGGCCCCGGTCTTCGCCGGCATGGACTCGCGGCACCCCCGGCACGTCGCGGTCTGGCTGTCGGAGGTCTTCGGCGGCCCCTCGGACTACACCGCCCACCACGGCGGCCACCAGCACATGGCCACCCAGCACCTGGGCCGCGCGATCACCGAGCGGCAGCGCCGCCGCTGGGTGGACCTGCTCATGGACACGGCCGACGAGGTCGGCCTCCCGACGGACCCCGAATTCCGCGGAGTGTTCGCCTACTACATCGAGTGGGGCACCCGCATGGCCCTGATCTACTCGGGCCCCAACCCGCCCCCCGTCGACGCGGCCGAGATCCCGGTCTGGTCCTGGGGCCAGACCCCTCCCTGGATCCCGAAGACCCCGACGGACTGAGACATCGACGCTCTCGTCGCGTCCGGTCTGCTCCGATCGGTCGGATCAGACCGGGCGCACCGGTGCGCCGCCCCCGCAGACCACTGGAGGCAACCAGCCAGGGGATAGAACGGGACATTGAGTGACCAATCGTCACACACATGCTCGTAATTCCCAGGAGGCACATGATGCGGCCCTTCACAGCAGCAAGTCTCGGTGCGGCCACCGCGTTGGCCGCGATCCTCACCTGCGCACCGGTCGCGGCCGCGGCGGCACCGGGGGGTGACGGTGACGGTGGCCACGGCGGCGAGAAGGCCTTCAATCTCGTGGAGCGGAACTTCCAGGAGACGCTCGTCGACGTGGACAACAGCGGCACTCCGAGTGCCGGCGACACGCAGGTCTTCACGAACGACCTGTTCCGCAACGGGCGGAAGGTCGGCACCGGTGGTGGTGTCTGCACCATCCTCAGCACCGCCGACGGCGGCGAGGCCCAGTGCAACGTGACCCTTGTACTGAAGGACGGGCAGATCACGGCCCAGACACTGGTCTACAACGCCCTGACCCCGACCCCGTCCGACTTCGACGCCGCGATCACCGGCGGCACCGGGACCTTCAGCAAGGCCCGCGGTGAAATCCACGGTTCCTTCGTCAGCCCGACCGAGGTCGAGCTCGAGGTGCACCTCACCCACTGACGCACGGCCGTCCCACCCCGGCACCATTCAGCCCCACCCGGCCCACCCCGGCCCCCACCTGGCGCACCCCAGCCCCACCCGGCGCACCTCAGCCCCGCCGGCGTTTGAGGCGCGGGGTCGGGGGCGGAGCCCCGGTCTTTCAGCCCCGCCGGCGTTTGAGGCGCGGGGTCGGGGGCGGAGCCCCGGTCTTTCAGCCCCGCCGGCGTTTGAGGCGCGGGGTCCGGGGCGGAGCCCCGGCGGCCGGCCCGGGCTCGGCCCCCGCCTCGGCCCCGGCCTCGGCCAGCAGCACCGTCAACCCCGGCGCCCCCTCCTGCCCCCGCCAGAAGTCCACGGCCTCCTCCAGGATCTCCACCAGGATCTCCCAGTCGTCCGGCCGCGCCTCGGCGAACCGACGCCACGACGTCACCGCCACCAGCCGCCCCGCCCCCTCGGCATCCGGCAACCACGACAGGTCCCGCACCGCGTCCGCCAGCGCGTCCCAGTTCCCGCCGAACCAGTCCGGCAGCCGCAAGGCATCCCCGCACCGCCGCATCAGCTCGGCCTTGCCGCGTACGCCGTCCAGGTCCAGCCGTACGGTCGTCCAGCCGGCGGCCTCCGCCGCGGCGAGCGCCGGCGCGAGCGGCTGCGGGTCCAGGGTCATCGGAGAACCGCCTTGAAGGTCTTGTAGTGGTCGTCCGTGTAGAAGAACTCCCCACCCTCACCCGTCACGATCCGCCGGGCCCCGCGGTCCCGCTCCCCGGGCGTCCGCACCGTGAACTCGTGGTAGTAGCCACGCTTCTGCTTGGGCAGGACCTTCTCGAAGTTCCCGAAGACGGTGCCGTCCTGCCGGTAGGGATACGGCCCGCCCTTGTCGATGAGCGCGAGCACGTCCCGGGCCTGCTGCGGCAGCACGTCGACCCGTACGGTCGCCAGCCCCTTCGCCCACCCCGGGGCGGCACTGGGAGCAGCACTCAGATCAGCACTGGCACCGGCACTGGTACTGGCGACGGCAGGCGCGGTCTTCTTCCCGCCACAGCCCACCGCGCCGACCAGCGCGACGCAGAGGAACACGGCCCCCAGCAAACGCAGCAACGATCGGGGCACGTTCCGAAAGATCATGCACCGATCGTGCCAAATATCCGATTCGCTCGCGAATCGCCCTCTGGCCTCAGAGCGCGGCCATCTTGGTGTAGGGACTCAGGATTCGCTTCTGGACCGAACCGAAGTCGACGAGAACAGCGATCCCCTCCTCGATTCCGACGACACGGCCGAGGCCGTGCTCATCGTGAGTAACCCGGTCGCCGACGGAGAACTGCCGGATGGGCTGTTCCACGGGGGCCTTGAACGGGCTGGACGGCAAATGGCGGCGAGGTACTGCGGACTTTGTCATTGGAACCAGTATGCGCCCAGCGGGCCGCCCCGCGGTCCGCCGTTCGGATCTCAATTCCGGCACCATCTGCACCAGCACCGACCGACGGCCACGCCCGAACCCCCCTCCCGCCCGGTCAGGCCGGGCGGGCCGGGCTACTCGTCCGGGTCGGCCCGCTCCAGCGCGGGCCGCAGCCCCGGCGCCGATTCGGTCAGCAGGTAGTCGGCGACGGCCGTGTCCGTGACCAGGCTGGTCACCAGCCCCGACCGCAGCACCGCCCCGATCGCGGAGGCCTTGCGCAGCCCGCCCGCGATCGCCACGACCTCGGGGATCCGCCGCAGCCGGTCGGCCTCGACCGTGATGCACCGCTCGCCGAGGTCCCTTCCGACCCGCCGGCCCTCGGAGTCGAAGAGGTGGGCGGACATCTCGGCCGCGACGCCCAGCGAGGCGTAGTGGGCCCGCTCCTCGTCGGTCAGCATGTCGTGGACGGTCGAGATGCCCGGCTCCCACGACCCGATGGAGACGGCCGCGACCGTCACCTTGTCGAAGTATTCGAAGGCCCGCGCGATCCCGGTCTGGCTCCGCAGCGCGGCCGCGGTCGCCGGATCGGGCAGCAGCATCGGCGCGTAGATGGGGTGTGCGTCGCCCCCCGAGACCTGGGCGGCCCGGCGTACAGCCTCGACCGAACCGCGCTCGGCGGTCCCCGCGTCGTACACGCCGGTCAGCTGCACGACGGTGCAGGGGGGCAGCCTGTGCAGGGAGGCGGCCATGTGGATGGTCGAGCGCCCCCACGCCAGGCCCAGTACGTCGCCCTCGTTGACGAGTTCGCCCAGCAGGTCGGCGGCGACCGCGCCCAGGTTCTCCGGGTCGGGCGCGTCCTCGGTGGCGTCGGCGGGCGACTCCACGACGACGGCGTGCCGGAGCCCGTACCGGGCCCGGAGCGCGTCCGAGCGCTCCGCGTCCAGTTCGGCCGGGACCCGGATCTCGATCCGTACGAGGTCACGTTCGAGGGCGGTCTCCAGGACCCGGGCCACCTTGAAGCGGCTCACGCCGAACTCCTCGGCGATCTGGATCTTGGACTTCCCCTCCAGGTAGAAGCGGCGCGCCATGGCCGCCGCCTGCACCAGCTCCGCGGGTCCCATCCGCAGGGCTGACCGTCCCGCCGACATTGCAGACACCGCGTTCTCCTCACTGCTGTTCACACTGTCGTGTTCACACTCTCGACTCGCCGTTCATCCTGTCAGATCCGACGGCCGTTGATCAGCCTGGACGGCTACCGTTCACCGAGCTGTTCACCAACGCTCCACTCAGTGGTCGCAAGCCCACGGCGCCGCGGCGATCGCCGCGCCCGCCTGCTCACGGAGCGTGCGGACGGCGGCACCCGGATCGACCGCCCCGTAGACCGCGCTGCCCGCCACGAAGACGTCGGCGCCGGCCTCGGCACAGCGTTCGATGGTCGAGGCCGAGACCCCGCCGTCGACCTGGAGCCACAGCTCCAGACCGTGCTTGGAGATCAGCTCCCGGGTGCGGCGGATCTTGGGCAGCATGATGTCGAGGAAGGCCTGGCCGCCGAAGCCGGGCTCGACCGTCATGATCAGCAGCATGTCGAGCTCGGGGAGGATGTCCTCGTACTGCTCGATCGGCGTCGCGGGCTTGAGCGCCATGGACGCTCGTGCCCCCTTGGCCCGGATCTCCCGCGCCAGCCGCACGGGCGCCGCGGCGGCCTCGGCGTGGAAGGTGACGGAACCGGCGCCGGCCTCCACGTACTGCGGGGCCCAGCGGTCCGGGTTCTCGATCATCAGATGGAGGTCCAGCGGGATGTCCGTGGCCCGGCTCAGGGACTCCACGATCGGCACACCGAGGGTGAGGTTCGGGACGAAGTGGTTGTCCATGACGTCGACATGCAGCCAGTCCGCCCCCTCGACAGCCCTGGCCTCCTCGGCGAGGCGGGCGAAGTCGGCGGACAGGATGCTGGGATAAATCTGAGCGGCCATGCCCCCAAGCGTGCCATGCCCCCACCCGGTTCCGGCCACGACCCCGCAAGTCGCGGCTCGCGTAGTGACGCTAAAGTGATCATGGAGAACATTTCACTTGTCCTGCGAGATCGCCTTCGGCACGGTTCTGTCCATGACATCGTCTCCGCGCAGGCGCCCCGGGCGTCTTTCCCGGACGGCCCGAACGGGGCCCACACCCGTCCCAGGAGCAACCACCGACCTCACGCTCCCCTCTTCCCCTTGGCTGAACGAGGACTTCCGCACCCTCTTCGGCGCCGCCACCCTCAACCAGCTCGGCACCAACACCGGCTACGTGGCCATCCCCCTGCTCGCCCTCACCGCACTCGACGCGACCCCCGCCCAGGTCGGAACCCTCGCCGCGCTGTCCACGCTCGCCTTCCTCCTCATCGGCCTGCCGGCCGGCGCCTGGGTCGACCGGCTGCGCACCCGCGGCGTCCTGATCGCGGCGGACCTCGCGCGGGCGGCGCTCTTCGCCTCCCTCCCGCTCGCCTGGTGGCTGGACGCGCTCACCCTGGCGCAGCTGTACGCGGTCGTCCTGCTGACCGGCTGCGCCACCGTCTTCTCCGACGTCGGCTCCCAGAGCGTCCTGCCGCAGCTCATCGGCCGCGGCGGCCTGGTCCGGGCGAACACGGCCATGGTGACCCTGATGGCCGCCGCCAACATCGCGGGCCGCGGCGCGGGCGGCGCCCTGGTCGCCGCGCTGACCGCCCCGTTCGCGCTGGCCTGCTCCTCGGCCGCGTACCTCGCCTCCGCGCTCCGCCTCACCCGGATCCGGCCCACCCCGGCCCCGCAGGCGCCTGCCCACACCCCGCTCCTGGCCCAGATCAAGGAGGGACTCCAGCACGTCCTCGGTCACCCCGAGCTGCGGGCCCTGGCACTGGCCGCCACCCTGAACAACCTGGGCAGCGCGGTCGTCAACACCATGCTCCCGGTGCTCTTCGTCCGCGAGCTGGGCCTGTCCCCCGCCGCGCTGGGCCTGTTCTGGGCGGCGGGCGGCGTGGGCCTGCTGCTGGGAGCCCGCCTGGCCCGGCCCGTCGCGGCCCGCGTGGGCTACGGCCGCGCCCTGCTCCTCAGCCTGACCCCGGCGGCCCTGCTGGTACCGCTGCTGGACCACGGCCCGTGGCTCTGGCTGGCGGGCGGCGGCTGGCTGCTGACCATGATGAAGATCGGCTCGGACAACGTCCTCGGCGTCAGCCTCCGCCAGCACCTGACCCCGGACCCGCTCCTGGGCCGGATGAACGCCACTTTCCGCTTCACCCTGACCGGCGCCCTCGCCCTGGGCTCCGCCGCCTCGGGCCTCCTGGCGGAACTCACGACCCTGCACACGACCCTCTGGACGGGAGCCGCGATCCTGGCCCTGTCCTGGACCCCGATGGCGGCCTCCCCGATCCGCCGGAGGCGGACCGGGGCGTGAGGATGCCGGCCGGCCGTGCCTAGGCCGTTCGCCTCAGCAGCGCCAGATACATCGCGTCCGTCCCGTGCAGGTGCGGCCACAGCTGGACGTCCGGGCCGTCGCCCAGGCCCGCCACGCCCGGCATGTACGGGCGGGCGTCGATCAGTTCCGCGGACACCGGCGAGGCGCCCGCGCCGCGGCCCTTGAGGACGTCGTCCACGACGACCCGGGTCTCCGCCAGGTGCGGCGAGCACGTCGCGTAGCCGACGATGCCGCCCACCCGCACCGCCGACAGCGCCTCGCGCAACAGCCCGCGCTGGAGCGGGGCGAAGCCCTCCAGGTCCTCCGGGCGGCGGCGCCAGCGGGCCTCCGGGCGGCGGCGCAGCGCGCCCAGGCCCGTGCACGGCACGTCCATCAGCACGCGGTCGAAGGACCCCGGCAGCCACGGCGGCCGGGTGCCGTCGGCCGCGATGACCTGGTAGGGGCCCGGGTTGCCCGCCAGCGCGCGCTCCACGAGCCGCGCCCGGTGCGGCTGCTTCTCCGAGGCCAGCAGGAACGCCCCGCGCTGCGCCGCGAGCGCCGCGAGCAGCGCCGCCTTGCCGCCGGGGCCCGCGCAGCCGTCGAGCCAGCGCTCGTCGCGGCCCTCGACCGGCGCGGCCGCGAGGGCCATCGCCACCAGCTGGCTGCCCTCGTCCTGCACGCCCGCGCGGCCCTCCCGTACGGCCTCCAGCGCGCCCGGCTCGCCGCCCTCGGCCATCCGGACGGCGTACGGGGACCAGCGGCCCGGGAGCGCCGAGTCCTCGCCGACCGCCTCCAGCAGTTCCTCCTGCGTGGACCGCCCGGGACGCGCGACCAGCGTCACCTCGGGCCGCTCGTTGTCGGCCTCCAGCAGGTCCTCGATCCCGGCGCGCCCGCCGCCCAGCGAGTCCCACAGGGCGCTGACGACCCACCTGGGGTGCGAGTGGTACACGGCGAGGTGTTCCTCGGCGTCGTCCTCGTACGGCGGTGCGACCCGCTCCAGCCAGCCGTCCAGGTCGTGCGCGGCGATCTTCCGCAGTACGGCGTTGACGAACTTGGCGCGCCCGTCCCCGAGCACCACCCGGGCCAGCTCCACGCTCGCCGAGACCGCCGCGTGCGTGGGGATCCGGGTGCCCAGCAGCTGGTGCGCGCCGAGCGAGAGCACGTCCAGCACCGGCGGGTCCACCTCCCGCAGCGGCCGGTCGATGCACGCCTTGATCACGGCGT
Source organism: Streptomyces sp. NPDC030995 (assembly GCF_055571215.1). Classification (NCBI taxonomy): domain Bacteria; kingdom Bacillati; phylum Actinomycetota; class Actinomycetes; order Kitasatosporales; family Streptomycetaceae; genus Streptomyces; species Streptomyces sp. NPDC030995. The sequence goes on along the minus strand of NZ_JBVIFS010000003.1, from coordinate 353,275 downwards.
CGTACGTGCCCTGCCTGCGCAGCGTCCCGTAGACGAGCTCGGTGGCCAGTGCCGCGTCGCGCGCCTGGAAGCTCTCGTCCTGGCGGGCCTTCTTCAGGAGCGGCGGCAGCACGAGGTTGGCGTACGCGTCGCGCTCGTCCACCGCCCGCAGCACCTCGAAGGCCAGCATCCGCACGGGGTCCTTCTGCGGCCGGCGGTACGGCTTGGCCTGCCGGTTGCCTGCGGGGTTGCGACGGGGACGGGGCTGTTCGCTCACGTGAAAGGTGCTCCGGGTTTACGAGGTGGTGCGTGGTGATGAGAGGGGATACCGGGCGTCCCGGGGGACGCGGCGGTACGGTGCTGCGCCCGCGCCGCCGCGAGCGGCGCGGCTGGATTCAGCCTACGTCGGCCCCGCCGGCTGCCGTGGCCGGACCGTGCCGGTCACGCCGTCAGCCGCTCGCCGGGAGCGATCCGCACCCCGCGGGCCCAGTCGGCGCCGCGCATCGGCTTCTTGCCCTGCGGCTGCACCCACAGCAGCTCCACGGCGTGCGAGCCGGTGCCGACGTAGACGTTGTTCTTGGCCGGGGCCAGCACGCCCGGCGCCAGGTCCGTGCGGTCGGCCACCAGGCCCACCGAGATCAGCTTGAGCCGCTCACCGCGGAAGACGGTCCACGCGCCCGGCGCCGGCGTGCAGCCGCGCACCACGCGGTCGGCGCGCATCGCCGGAGCCGTCCAGTCGATCCGCGCGTCCTCGACGGTGATCTTGGGCGCGAGGGAGATCCCGTCACGGGGCTGCTCGACGGCGCGCAGCGTGCCGTCCTCGATGCCGTCCATGGTGGCGGCCAGCAGCCCGGAGCCGGCGAAGGCGAGCCGGGTGAGCAGGTCGCCGCTGGTGTCGGTGGGGCGGATCTCCTCTGTGAGGATCCCGTAGACCGGGCCGGAGTCCAGGCCCTCCTCGATCAGGAAGGTGGAGGCGCCGGTGACCTGGTCCCCCGCCATGATCGAGTGCTGCACGGGCGCGGCTCCGCGCCAGGCGGGCAGCAGCGAGAAGTGCAGGTTGACCCAGCCGTGCTTGGGGATGTCGAGGGCGCTCTTGGGGAGCAGCGCGCCGTACGCGACGACCGGGCAGCAGTCCGGGTCGATCTCCCGCAGTCGGGCCTGGAAGTCCGGGTCGCGCGGCCGGGCGGGCTTGAGGACCTCGATGCCGGCCTCCTCGGCGCGCTCGGCGACCGGGCTGGCGACGAGCCGCCGGCCTCGGCCCGCCGGGGCGTCGGGCCGGGTGACGACGGCCGCGACCTCGTGCCGCCCGGAGGCGATGAGGGCGTCCAGGGCGGGCACGGCGACCTCGGGGGTGCCTGCGAAGACGAGCTTCACTGGGGTCCTACCTCGCTATTTCGGCTGACAGCAGCGCACCAGTCTATGGGGCCTCGGCCGGGCGGCCCACCTGTGGTGTCGAGGGGGCGTACACACACACGCGCGCCTCTCGCATATGCCGACACGCCCCCACAGCGTGACCTGGGCGACGGGTGGCGCGTTGGTCAAGAGAGATTGACCAAAACGGGCCGCGTGTGAACGGTTTCTGCGGCCCGATCCGCCCTTCAGCACCGGTTCGAGAGGCTTCTTCATGGCCGACCACGCCACCCACGACGCCCAAGCCCGGGCCAGCCTGCACCTCTTGGTGCGGGACATCGAGCGGGTTCGCCGCCAGGTGGATGCTCTGCGTACGCTCACCGCCCAGCTCGGCAATGTGTACCGCCCGCGCCGCTCAGGCCCCTCCACGGGCTTCGTCGTCTACGGCCGGGCCCCCGCGCCCACCGTCCGCCTCGCGCAGGAGCTGCGCGACAGCGTCGAGACGCTGGTCACCGCCGCGGTGGACTTCGACCGCTCGCTCGGCTTCTCGTGGGACGCGGTCGGCTCGGCTCTCGGCGTCACCAAGCAGGCCGTGCACCGCCGCTACGGTGCCCGGCGGGCGCAGTCCGCGGAGTCCTCGGAGCCGCTGGCCGAGGGAGCGACCACCCGCACCCTGGGTCCGCTCCCCACGATCCCGGCCGCCCGCTCGGTCCCCCCGCAGCCCCTGCGCGAGGAGTCCCAGCCCGCCACGGCGGGCGCGTCCCGCTCCTCGGCCTTCCCGGGCCCGCGCAACGGCTGACCGCCGCCCACGCCGCCGGGACGCCGACCCCCGACGGAAGCACCGGGCCGAACGCCGGCGGGGGGGGGGGGGGAGGGGGAGGGAGGACAGCTGAAAAGCCCTTCGGCGGGGGGTGGTGAGGGGGGGAAGAAACCAACAAGACAACCCCCCGCCCCGTCATCTA
>NZ_JBVIFS010000003.1:204112-350974 GCF_055571215.1 Streptomyces sp. NPDC030995 | reverse complement strand
CACAGCAACCCCACCCCCAGGAGAAACCATGGGCCAAACCTGCGGTGGTGCAGCCCCCCCCCCCCCCCCCCCCCCCCCCGCCGGCGTTCGAGGCGCGGGGGTCCGGGGGCGGAGCCCCCAGCGGCACCCGTCCCGTCAGCCGATGTCCGGCGGATCGATCCGCACCCGCACCGCCTCCGCCGCCGGAACACCCCGCGCCATGCGGGCCGCCTGCGCCGACTTCAGGGCAGCCGCCAGCGCCGCACCGCTCCCCGGCGGAACCCGGACCAACGCCCGCTCCCCCGGCGACGGTTCCCCGCGCCGCCCCGGCAACGGCACCGGCCCCAGGATCTCCGCATCCGGCGGGAGCCCGGCCCCGGCCAGGAAGGCCTCCACGGCCTCCCCCCGCCCGGCGACGGCCGCCATCCGGGACACCGGCGGGAAGCCGAGCTGGGCCCGCTCCGCGAGTTCCCGTACGGCATGGCCCACCGGGTCCCAGCGCACGAGCGCCTGGACCGGGCGCAGCGTCGGCTCGGCGACGACCACGACCTGCCCGGTGCCCCGTACCAGCGAGGCCGCGGCCATCCACCGCCGCAGCGCGTCCTCCCCCGCCCGCAGGTCGGGCCGGGTCAGCATCGCCCAGCCGTCGAGCAGCAGCGCGGCCGCGTACCCGTCGCCCGCCGCCACCGGCTCGGCCCCCGGGGTGCACACCACCAGCGCCGGCCGGTCCGGCACCTCGTCCAGGATGTGGTCGCGCCCCGAGGTCCGGACGGGCACGGCGGGGAAGGCCCGCCCCAGCTCCTCGGCCGTGCGCCGGGCGCCCACCACCTGGGCCCGCAGCCGGAACGACCCGCACTCCTCGCAGTGCCAGGACGGCTCGCCCCGCCCGCACCAGCCGCAGTGCAGATCCCGCTCGTCGGGTGCCTCCAGCGGCCCGGCGCAGACCGTGCAGCGGGCGGGCGTCCGGCACCGCTCGCACGCCAGCCGGGGCACGTAGCCCCGCCGCGGCACCTGCACCAGTACGGGCCCGGTCTTCAGTCCTTCCCGTACGGTCTCCCACGCCAGGCTCGGCAGTCGCGCGGCCCGGGCCGCCTCGTCGCGGGCCAGCAGTTCGTCGCCCACGGTCCGGATCCGGGGGGCGCACTCCCGTACGGTCTCGCGGCTCGCGACCAGGGGCCGGGCCCAGCCCGACTCGACGAGCTGGGCGGCCTCGACGGTGCAGCTGGTGCTCCCGGCGAGGAAGCCGCAGCCCTCGCTGACCGCGCGCAGCTCCAGTACCTCCCGGACGTGCGGGAAGGGCGCGTGGTCGTCGCTGTGGCTGGAGTCGCCGTCGTCCCAGATGGCGACGAGCCCGAGGTCCCGCACGGGGGCGAACATCGCGGCGCGGGTGCCGACGACGGCCCGGACCGAGCCCCGGCTGACGGCGAGCCACTGGCGGTAGCGCTTCTCCGGGCCGGACTCGGCGGTCAGCAGCGCGTGCCGCCCCTCGCCGAGCAGGGCGGTCAGGGCCGTGTCCACCCGGGCGGCGGTCCGCCCGTCGGGGACCACGGCGAGGGCCCCGCGACCGGAGGCCAGGGTGGCGGCCATGGCCCGGGCGAGTTCGTCGGCCCAGCCGGGGCCCGGCAGGGCGGTCCACACGGCGCGCGGGGTCCCGCCGGTGGCTAGCGCCCGCAGGAAGCCGGGCCCCGCGCCGTACCGCTCCCAGCCGCCGGGCTCGGGGACGGCGGGCGGCGGCAGCGGCTGCGGCGAGGGCTTGGCCTCGGCGCGGGCGCTGCGCGCGGGCAGGGCGAGCTGGAGCACGTCGGCGAGGCTGCCGGCGTACCGGTCGGCGACGGCCCGGGCGAGGGCCAGCATGCCGGGGCCGAGCACCACCTCGGGCGAGACCACGTGGGCGAGCGCGGCGAGGGCTCCGTTGTAGTCGGACTCGGCGCGGCGCTCCACGATGAAGCCGTCGATGAGGCCGCCGCCCTCGCGGCGGCCGCCGTGCACCTGGTGGGAGCCGGCCCCGAAGCGGACCCGGACGCGGACGCCCGGCTGCGCGGCCTCGGAGAGCTCCTCGGGGACGGCGTAGTCCCAGAGCTGGTCGAGGTGGAGCACGCCCTTGTTGACGAGGATCCGGGCGACCGGCAGCTCCGCGGCCAGGGCGGCCCCCCGCCAGGTACGCGGCTTCGCCTTGGGCGCCTTGGCCTTCGCCTCGGCGACCATCTCCCGGATCAGTGCGAGCTGCTCCGGCGGGGAATCATTCGCGCTGCTCACACCTGCATTCTTACCAAACCCCACTGACAGCCACGGCATGGATACGGCCCCGGACCAGGAGGTCCGGGGCCGTTCGTCGCGAGCGGTGGTGCTTACCGGTGCTTACAGACCGGCGGCCGCGCGCAGCGCGTCCACGCGGTCGGTGCGCTCCCAGGTGAAGTCCGGCAGCTCACGGCCGAAGTGGCCGTAGGCGGCGGTCTGGGCGTAGATCGGGCGCAGCAGGTCCAGGTCGCGGATGATCGCGGCCGGGCGCAGGTCGAAGACCTCGCCGATCGCGTCCTCGATCTTCTGGACCTCGACCTTGGCTGTGCCGAAGGTCTCGACGAAGAGACCGACGGGCTCGGCCTTGCCGATCGCGTAGGCGACCTGGACCTCGCAGCGCGAGGCGAGACCGGCGGCAACCACGTTCTTGGCGACCCAGCGCATCGCGTACGCGGCGGAGCGGTCGACCTTCGACGGGTCCTTGCCGGAGAAGGCGCCGCCACCGTGGCGGGCCATGCCGCCGTAGGTGTCGATGATGATCTTGCGGCCGGTCAGGCCGGCGTCGCCCATCGGGCCGCCGATCTCGAAGCGGCCGGTCGGGTTCACCAGGAGGCGGTAGCCCTCGGTGTCGAGCTTGATGCCGTCCTCGACGAGCTGGGCCAGGACGTGCTCGACGACGAACTCGCGGATGTCGGGAGCGAGCAGCGAGTCCAGGTCGATGTCCGAGGCGTGCTGCGAGGAGACCACGACGGTGTCCAGGCGCACGGCCTTGTCACCGTCGTACTCGATGGTGACCTGGGTCTTGCCGTCGGGGCGCAGGTACGGGATGGTCCCGTTCTTGCGGACCTCGGACAGCCGGCGGGAGAGCCGGTGCGCGATGTGGATGGGGAGCGGCATGAGCTCGGGGGTCTCGTCGCAGGCGTAGCCGAACATCAGGCCCTGGTCGCCGGCGCCCTGCTTGTCGAGCTCGTCCTCGTCGCCCTCGACCCGCTTCTCGTAGGCGGTGTCGACACCCTGCGCGATGTCCGGGGACTGGGCACCGATGGACACCGACACGCCACAGGAGGCGCCGTCGAAGCCCTTCTTCGAGGAGTCGTAACCGATTTCGAGGATCTTCTCGCGCACGAGCTGCGCGATCGGCGCGTAGGCCTTCGTCGTCACCTCGCCCGCGATGTGCACCAGGCCCGTGGTGATGAGGGTCTCCACGGCCACGCGCGAGGTCGGGTCCTCGGAGAGGAGGGCGTCGAGGATCGTGTCGCTGATCTGGTCAGCGATCTTGTCGGGGTGGCCCTCGGTCACGGACTCCGAGGTAAACAGACGACGGGACACAACGCTCCCTGGGGGTTGCAGCGGCTGCTGGCTGATCATTTGGCGGAACCACACCGGGGGCTGCGCCCGATCACGTTCCGAATGCAGTTTATCGGTCGCCACCGTTTGCCGGACCACCGTCTCGCCTTATGGGAGCCGTGTGACCTGCGGCACTCACATTCTTACGCACGGATCTGACCAGGAGAAGGGGAATCGGGTCAGGCGCGTCGCGGCGGCAGCAGGGCTGCCACCTGGTCCCAGATCACTTCTGCCAGCGCTTCCTTCGGTCCATAGGGCACCTGAAGGTCCGACCCGCTGGAGGAGAGGATGACAGCCTCGTTCTCCTCCGAACCAAAGGTCTTGGTCTCGCCGACCTCGTTCACGACGAGAAGATCACATCCCTTGCGCCGGAGCTTGGCCCGCCCGTGGGCGAGGACGTCGTCGGTCTCGGCGGCGAATCCCACCACCACCTGCCCCTCCCGGGCCCGGTCGGCCGAGATCTCCGCGAGGACGTCCGGGTTGCGCACGAGCGCGACCGGCGCGGGGTCCTGCCCGTCCTTCTTCTTGATCTTCCCGCCCGCGTACTCGGCGGGCCGGAAGTCGGCCACGGCCGCGGCCATCACCACTGCGTCGGCGTCCGCCGCCGCCTTGAGCACGGCCTCCCGCAGCTGCACGGCCGTCCCCACACGTACGAGGTCCACCCCGGCCGGGTCGGCCAGCGCCGTGTTGGCCGCGACCAGGGTGACCCGGGCCCCGCGGGCGACCGCGGTGCGGGCCAGTGCGTAGCCCTGCTTGCCGGAGGAGCGGTTGCCGAGGAAGCGCACCGGGTCCAGCGGTTCCCGCGTCCCGCCCGCGCTGATCACCACGTGCCGGCCGACTAGGTCCGGCTCGGCCACCCCGCGCCCCAGACTGTGCCTTCTCAAGACGTGCTTGCACACCTCGAAGATCTCGTCGGGGTCGGGCAGCCGCCCCTTGCCGGTGTCCTTGCCGGTGAGCCGGCCGACGGCGGGCTCGATGACGAGGGCGCCGCGCCGGCGCAGCGTGGCCACGTTCTCCTGGGTGGCGGGGTGCTCCCACATCTCCGTGTGCATGGCGGGGGCGAAGACCACCGGACAGCGGGCGGTGAGCAGGGTGTTCGTGAGCAGGTCGTCGGCGAGCCCGTGGGCGGCCTTGGCCAGCATGTCGGCGGTGGCCGGGGCGACGACCACGAGGTCGGCGGCCTGCCCGATGCGCACGTGGGGCACCTCGTGGACCGTCTCCCACACCTCGGTGGAGGCCGGATTCCCGGAGAGGGCGGCCCAGGTGGCCTCTCCGACGAAGTTCAGGGACGCCGCCGTGGGCACCACCCGTACGTCGTGGCCGGACTCGGTCAGCCGGCGGAGCAGCTCGCACGCCTTGTAGGCGGCGATCCCGCCGCTGACTCCCAGGACGACCTTCGGCTTATCCACCACGCACTCCCCTTCGACGACCTCGTACCTACCCATGACACACCACAGGCCCGGCAGATGTTCTGCCGGGCCTGCGGTGAAAGGATTCTCGTGCCTTACTGCGCCGGGGCCTCGATGGCCTCGGAGGTCAGCAGACCCGCGTTGATCTCGCGCAGCGCGATCGAAAGCGGCTTCTCGTGGACGTGGGTGTCCACCAGCGGACCGACGTACTCCAGCAGGCCCTCACCGAGCTGCGAGTAGTACGCGTTGATCTGACGCGCGCGCTTGGCCGCGTAGATCACGAGGCTGTACTTCGAGTCCGTGGCCTCGAGCAGCTCGTCGATCGGCGGGTTGATGATGCCCTCGGGCGCGGTGATGGAAGAGGACACGCTCTACCTTCCGAAGAATGGGGAAAGACCGAAACGATCAAGATCGGTCGATCATGAAAAATCGACCAACAATCAGCCAACTTCCATCAAGGCTAGCAGCTCACGCGCTACGTCCTCGACGGAGGTGTTCACCAGGGTGGTGTCGAATTCGGACTCGGCAGCGAGTTCGATCTTGGCGGTGGCCAGTCGGCGCTCGATGACCTCGGGCGATTCGGTGCCGCGCCCGGTCAGGCGGCGGACCAGCTCGTCCCAGCTCGGCGGGGCCAGGAAGACCAGCTGAGCCTCGGGCATGGACTCGCGGACGAGTCGTGCTCCCTGGAGGTCGATCTCCAGCAGTACCGGCTCGCCGTTGTCCAGGCGTTCCAGCACTGCGCCGCGCGGTGTGCCGTAGCGGTTGCCCGCGAACTCGGCCCACTCCAGCAGCTCGCCATTGGCGATCAGCTTGTCGAACTCGTCGTCATTGACGAAGAAGTAGTGGACTCCGTGTCGCTCACCGGGCCGCGGCTTGCGGGTGGTGGCCGACACCGAGAGCCATACCTCGGGGTGAACCTTGCGCATATGCGCGACGACCGTGCTCTTGCCGACCCCTGAAGGGCCGGAGAGCACGGTCAGCCGCGGACGAACCTCTGCTGCCATAGAGCGATTATCCAGGTTCTCAGGACTGCCTGAGAACGCCGGGAGAACTTCAGTCGACGCCTCAGGCGCCGGTGCTGCCGAACTCGCGCTCCAGAGAGGCGATCTGGTTGGAACCGAGACCTCGGACACGCCGGGACTCGGAGATGCCGAGACGCTCCATGATCTGCTTGGCGCGCACCTTGCCCACGCCAGGCAGAGACTCCAGCAGGGCGGAGACCTTCATCTTGCCGATGACGTCGTTCTCCTGGCCCGTCTTGATGACCTCTTGGAGCGAGGCGCCGGAGTGCTTGAGTCGATTCTTCACCTCGGCCCGCTCCCGGCGAGCCGCGGCGGCCTTTTCGAGCGCGGCTGCGCGCTGTTCAGGGGTAAGGGGCGGAAGAGCCACGCCTACGTCACCTCGGATGTCGAACTGTCGGATACGGACCGGTGGGGAACCCAAAGGCACCACACCAGGCGAGCTCCCGAACAGCGGTGGATCTCGTTCGCTGCTCGTTCACTCTGCTCGGAGACTAGCGGCCAACACCGCTCCAGTCAGCGAGAACGGACGAAAAGTCCTGGTCAGCCTCCACTGAACCGTACATCACGGACAAACTACCCCGGTTTTGTCCGATGAAGGACGTTCGATTTTCGTCAAGAGGTGCGAGACGCCACGCCGCGCGGGCCCGAGAGAGGTCCCGCGGGCGGTCGGCTAAGCGGAAACGGCCTCGCTGATCTCCTCGGCGAACCGCCGCGCCGAGTCGCGCAGGGCCGTGACGTCCGGGCCGTGCTTCAGGACGCCCCGCGACACGTTCGGGACGACGTTGCGCACGGCCTTGCCGAACACGGCCGGCAGGTCCGCCGCCGTCGCGCCCTGCGCGCCGATGCCGGGAGCCAGCAGCGGCCCGTTGATGTCCAGGTCGAAGGAGGACAGGTCGCCCAGGGTGGCGCCGACCACCGCGCCGAAGGACCCCATGGGGACGGCGTCCGCGTTCTCGGCCGCCAGGTGCGCCAGCATGGTCGCCCCGATCGTCCGGCCGTCCTCGCGGACCGCCCGCTGGACCTCCGCGCCCTCCGGGTTCGAGGTCAGGGCGAGGACGAAGAGGCCCGCGCCCGACTCCCGGGCCAGGTCCACCGCCGGCTTCAGCGAGCCGTAGCCCAGGTACGGGGACACCGTCAGCGCGTCCGAGAACAGCGGCGAGGCCGGGTCCAGGAAGGCCGAGGCGTACGCGGCCATCGTCGAGCCGATGTCGCCCCGCTTGGCGTCCATGACGACCAGGGTGCCGGCCGCCCGGGCGTCCGCGACGGTCCGCTCCAGGACGGCCACGCCCTTCGAGCCGAACCGCTCGAAGAAGGCCGCCTGCGGCTTGAAGACCGCCACCGACTCGGCGAGCGCCTCCACGACCGTGCGGGAGAAGCGCTCCAGGCCCGCGATGTCGTCCTGGAGGCCCCACTGCGCCAGCAGGGCGGCGTGCGGGTCGATGCCCACGCACAGCGGGCCACGGGAGTCCATCGCCGCGCGGAGGCGGGTGCCGAACGGGGTCACAGTCACTGTGCGGCCTTTCGGGTCTCGGCGCCCACCGCATCGGCGAGCGTCGCGTGCGGGCTGGCGGCCAGGCGCGCGGCCAGGCCCTTGTGGATGGCGCGGGCGTAGCAGGGGCCCTCGTAGATGAAGGCGCTGTAGCCCTGGATCAGCGTGGCGCCGGCCAGGATCCGCTGCCAGGCGTCCTCGGCGTTCTCGATGCCGCCGACCCCGACCAGGACGAGCCGGTCGCCCACGCGGGCGTACAGGCGGCGCAGGACCTCCAGCGAGCGCTCCTTGACCGGGGCGCCGGACAGGCCGCCGGTCTCCTTGACCAGCTCGGGCGAGGACTTCAGGCCCAGGCCCTCGCGGGCGATCGTGGTGTTCGTCGCGATGATGCCGTCCAGGCCCAGCTCCAGGGCCAGGTCCGCGACGGCGTCGACGTCCTCGTCGGCCAGGTCGGGTGCGATCTTGACCAGCAGCGGGACCCGGCGGTCGGTGACCACGCGGTCCGCGGCCTCCCGTACGGCCGAGAGCAGCGGGCGCAGGGACTCGGTCGCCTGGAGGTTGCGCAGGCCCGGGGTGTTCGGGGAGGAGACGTTCACCACGAGGTAGTCGGCGTGTCGGGCGAGGCGCTCGGTGGAGGCGACGTAGTCCCCCACCGCCTCCTCCTCGGGGACGACCTTCGTCTTGCCGATGTTGACGCCGACGACGGTCTTGAAGACGGGAATACGGTGCGCCAGGCGCTCGGCGACGGCCGCGGAGCCCTCGTTGTTGAAGCCCATCCGGTTGATCAGCGCGCGGTCCGGCACGAGCCGGAAGAGCCGCTTCTTGGGGTTGCCGGGCTGCGGCTCGGCCGTGACCGTGCCGATCTCGATGTGGTCGAAGCCGAGCATCGACATGCCGTCGATGGCGACGGCGTTCTTGTCGAAGCCCGCCGCGAGGCCGAAGGGGCCGTGCATGCGCAGGCCGAGGGCCTCGGTGCGCAGCTCCTTGTGGCGGGGGGCGAGGTAGGCCGCGACGAAGGTGCGCAGCACGGGGGTGCGGGCCGCGAGGCGGATCCAGCAGAAGGCCGTGTAGTGGGCCTTCTCCGGGTCCATCCGCTTGAAGACCAGGTTGAAGAAGAGTTCGTACATCGTCGAGAAGGATCCCTCTGCGCTCATGGAAAGGGGGACACCCGTCGTGAAACCGGTGTCCCCCCTCCCGTGTCCGGGCTGTACGGGCTGCTTAGTCGCGGGCCGCGGTCAGGTGCTCCGCGTGCTCCTGGAGGGAGCGGACGCCCACGTCGCCGTGGTTGAGCGCGTCGATGCCCTGGACGGCCGCGGCGAGTGCCTGGACCGTGGTCAGGCACGGGACGCCGCGCGCCACGGCCGCCGTGCGGATCTCGTAGCCGTCGAGGCGGCCGCCGGTGCCGTACGGGGTGTTGACGATCAGGTCGACCTGGCCGTCGTGGATCAGCTGGACGATGGTCTTCTCGCCGTTCGGGCCCTCGCCCTCGCTGAGCTTGCGCACCACGGTGGCGTTGATGCCGTTGCGGCGCAGCACCTCGGCGGTGCCGGAGGTGGCCATGAGCTCGAAGCCGTGGGCGACGAGTTCGCGTGCCGGGAAGATCATCGTGCGCTTGTCGCGGTTGGCGACGGAGATGAAGGCGCGGCCCTTGGTGGGCAGCGGGCCGTAGGCCCCGGCCTGCGACTTGGCGTAGGCCGTGCCGAAGACCGAGTCGATGCCCATGACCTCGCCGGTGGAGCGCATCTCCGGGCCGAGCACGGTGTCGACGCCGCGGCCGTGGATGTCGCGGAAGCGCGACCACGGCATGACGGCCTCCTTGACGGAGATCGGCGCGTCGATCGGCAGGGTGCCGCCGTCGCCGGTCTTCGGCAGCAGGCCCTCGGCGCGCAGCTCGGCGATGGTGGTGCCGAGCGAGATGCGGGCGGCGGCCTTCGCGAGCGGGACGGCGGTCGCCTTCGAGGTGAAGGGGACGGTCCGGGAGGCGCGCGGGTTGGCCTCCAGGACGTAGAGGATGTCACCCGCCATGGCGAACTGGATGTTGATCAGACCGCGGACGCCCACGCCCTTGGCGATGGCCTCGGTGGAGGCGCGCAGGCGCTTGATGTCGTAGCCGCCGAGGGTGATCGGGGGCAGGGCGCAGGCCGAGTCGCCGGAGTGGATGCCGGCTTCCTCGATGTGCTCCATGACGCCGCCGAGGTAGAGCTCGGTGCCGTCGTAGAGGGCGTCGACGTCGATCTCGATCGCGTCGTCGAGGAAGCGGTCGACCAGCACGGGGCGGGTCGGGGAGATCTCGGTGGACTCGGCGATGTAGGACTCCAGCCGGGTCTCGTCGTAGACGATCTCCATGCCGCGGCCGCCGAGCACGTAGGACGGGCGGACGAGGACCGGGTAGCCGATCTCGTCGGCGATGGCCTTCGCACCCGTGAAGGTGGTGGCGGTGCCGTGCTTGGGGGCCGGCAGGCCGGCCTCGGCGAGGACCTGGCCGAAGGCGCCGCGGTCCTCGGCGGCGTGGATGGCCTCGGGCGAGGTGCCGACCACGGGCACGCCGTTGTCCTTGAGCGCCTGGGCGAGACCGAGGGGGGTCTGGCCGCCGAGCTGGACGATGACACCGGCGATGGGGCCGGCCAGCGACTCGGCGTGGACGATCTCCAGCACGTCCTCGAGCGTCAGCGGCTCGAAGTACAGGCGGTCGGAGGTGTCGTAGTCGGTGGAGACGGTCTCCGGGTTGCAGTTGACCATCACGGTCTCGTAGCCGGCGTCGCTGAGCGCGAAGGAGGCGTGGACGCAGGAGTAGTCGAACTCGATGCCCTGGCCGATGCGGTTCGGGCCGGAGCCCAGGATGATGACCGCGGGCTTCTCGCGCGGGGCGACCTCGGTCTCCTCGTCGTACGAGGAGTAGAAGTACGGGGTCTTCGCGGCGAACTCGGCGGCGCAGGTGTCGACCGTCTTGTAGACCGGGCGGACACCGAGGGCGTGGCGGACCTCGCGGACGACGTCCTCGCGCAGGCCGCGGATCTCGGCGATCTGGGCGTCGGAGAAGCCGTGGCGCTTGGCCTCGGCGAGCAGGTCGGGGTGGAGCTTCTCGGCGGCGGTCAGCTCGTCCGCGATCTCCTTGATGAGGAAGAGCTGGTCGACGAACCAGGGGTCGATCTTCGTGGACTCGAAGACCTCTTCCTGGGTGGCGCCGGCGCGGATGGCCTGCATGACGGTGTTGATGCGGCCGTCGGTGGGGCGCACCGCGATGCGCAGCAGCTCGTCCTTGTCACCGGGCTCGCCGACGAAGGTGAACTGCGAGCCCTTCTTCTCCAGGGAGCGCAGGGCCTTCTGGAGCGCCTCGGTGAAGTTGCGGCCGATGGCCATGGCCTCGCCCACCGACTTCATGGTGGTGGTGAGGGTGGCGTCGGCGAGCGGGAACTTCTCGAATGCGAAGCGCGGGGCCTTGACGACGACGTAGTCGAGGGTCGGCTCGAAGGAGGCCGGGGTCTTCTCGGTGATGTCGTTGGGGACCTCGTCGAGCGTGTAGCCGATGGCCAGCTTGGCGGCGATCTTGGCGATCGGGAAGCCGGTGGCCTTCGACGCGAGCGCCGAGGAGCGCGAGACGCGGGGGTTCATCTCGATGACGATGACGCGGCCGTCGACCGGGTCGATCGCGAACTGGATGTTGCAGCCGCCGGTGTCGACGCCGACCTCGCGGATGATCGCGATGCCGATGTCGCGCAGCCGCTGGTACTCGCGGTCGGTGAGCGTCATCGCCGGGGCGACGGTGATCGAGTCACCGGTGTGGACGCCCATCGGGTCGAAGTTCTCGATGGAGCAGACGACGACGACGTTGTCCTTGGTGTCGCGCATCAGCTCCAGCTCGTACTCCTTCCAGCCGAGGATGGACTCCTCCAGGAGCACCTCGGTGGTCGGGGAGAGCGTGAGGCCCTGGCCGGCGATGCGGCGCAGCTCCTCCTCGTCGTGGGCGAAGCCGGAGCCGGCGCCGCCCATGGTGAAGGAGGGGCGGACGACGACGGGGTAGCCGCCGAGGGTCTCGACGCCCGCGATCACGTCGTCCATCGAGTGGCAGATGACCGAGCGGGCGGACTCGCCGTAGCCGATCTTCGCCTTGACGGCTTCGACGACGCCCTTGAAGAGCTCGCGGTCCTCGCCCTTGTTGATGGCCTCGACGTTGGCGCCGATGAGCTCGACGCCGTACTTCTCCAGCACACCCTGCTCGTGCATGGAGATCGCGGTGTTGAGCGCGGTCTGGCCGCCGAGGGTCGGGAGCAGCGCGTCGGGGCGCTCCTTCGCGATGATCTTCTCGACGAACTCGGGGGTGATCGGCTCGACGTACGTGGCGTCGGCGATCTCCGGGTCGGTCATGATCGTCGCGGGGTTGGAGTTGACCAGGATGACCCGCAGGCCCTCGGCCTTGAGGATGCGGCAGGCCTGGGTCCCGGAGTAGTCGAACTCGGCGGCCTGTCCGATGACGATCGGGCCGGAGCCGATGACCAGGACGGACTGGATATCGGTGCGCTTAGGCACGCTCGGCCTCCATCAGGGATACGAAGCGGTCGAAGAGGTACGCGGCGTCGTGCGGGCCGGCAGCCGCCTCGGGGTGGTACTGGACGCTGAAGGCCGGCTGGTCGAGCAGCTGGAGGCCTTCGACGACCTGGTCGTTCAGGCATACGTGCGAGACCTCGGCGCGGCCGTAGGCGGTCTCGGAGACCTTGTCGAGGGGCGCGTCGACGGCGAAGCCGTGGTTGTGCGCGGTGATCTCGACCTTGCCGGTGGTGCGGTCCTGGACCGGCTGGTTGATGCCGCGGTGGCCGTACTTCAGCTTGTAGGTGCCGAAGCCGAGCGCGCGGCCCAGGATCTGGTTGCCGAAGCAGATGCCGAAGAGCGGGGTCTTGCGCTCCAGCACGCCCTGCATGACGGCGACGGGGCCGTCGGCGGTGGCCGGGTCGCCCGGGCCGTTGGAGAAGAACACGCCGTCCGGGTTGACCGCGTACACGTCCTCGACGGTGGCGGTGGCGGGCAGCACGTGCACCTCGATGCCGCGCTCGGCCATCCGGTGCGGGGTCATGCCCTTGATGCCGAGGTCGACGGCGGCGACGGTGAAGCGCTTCTCGCCGATCGCGGGGACGACGTACGCCTCCTTGGTGGCGACCTCGGCGGAGAGGTTCGCGCCCTTCATCTGCGGCTGCGCCTGGACCTTCGCCAGCAGGGCCGCGTCATCGGCGATCGCCGCGCCCGAGAAGATGCCGACGCGCATGGCGCCGCGCTCGCGCAGGTGGCGGGTCAGGGCGCGGGTGTCGATGCCGGAGATCCCGACGACGCCCTGCTTGACGAGCTCCTCGTCCAGCGAGCGGCGGGAGCGCCAGTTGGAGGGGACGCGGGCGGGGTCGCGTACGACGTACCCGGCCACCCAGATGCGGGAGGACTCGGGGTCCTCGTCGTTGACGCCGGTGTTGCCCACGTGCGGGGCGGTCATCACGACGACCTGCCGGTGGTACGACGGGTCGGTGAGGGTCTCCTGGTATCCGGTCATGCCGGTGGAGAACACGGCCTCGCCGAAGGTCTCCCCCACAGCGCCGTAGGCGCGGCCGCGGAAGATCCGACCGTCCTCCAGGACGAGTACGGCGGGAGCTTTGGCTGCTCCCCTGGTGGAGGTCGTCATCGTTCGGCGCCTTCCGTCGTGATGGATGAGTGCATGAGGTTGATGGCTTCGACCCAGGCGGCGTGTTCGGCCGCGCGGTCGGAGCGGAATCCGGAGTCGATCAGCTTGTCGCCGTGCGCCCATGTGACGACGAGCAGACCGCCCTCGGTGAGTACCTTGCCCGCGATTCCCTTGTCGAGGCGGGCGCCGCGCAGCTGCGCGGCCGGTACGAAGAAGTCGGTGGCCCCCGGACGGACCACGTCGAGGCCCGTGTCGGTGAGCGTGAGCTCGACCCGGCTGCGTACGCCCAGACCGTGGGCGACGATCCGGTCGAGCCACTGTCCGGCGGTGGTGGACCCGTGGTAGCGGCCGGTCAAGGCCAGCCGGTGCGCGGGGAGGCCGTCGGGGGCGGCGGGGAGCTCCGGCAGATCGTTCTGCAGAGCGCCGCGCCACTTCCAGCCCTGCCGCATCAGCCAGTACACGAACGCGATGAAGACGACCAGGCCGATCACCCACGCGATGCGGGCGCCGAAGCTGGTCACCTCCGCCGACTGTCGTTCGGCGGCCGAGGCGGCCAGTTGGATTACTGCAGGTGTCACGCCAGTTTCCCGTCCACGACCGTTGCCCGGCCCCGCAGGAAGGTGTGAGTGACGCGACCCGGCAGCTCACGGCCCTCGTAAGGCGTGTTGCGGCTGCGGGAGGCGAAGTGTGCGGGGTCCACGACACCACGGTACGAGGTGTCGACCAGGGTCAGGTTCGCGGGTTCACCTGCCGAGACGGCACGGCCGTGGTTCTCCAGGCCGCCGATGCGCGCCGGGGCGAAGGACATCCGCTCGGCGACGCCCGCCCAGTCGAGCAGTCCGGTCTCCACCATCGTCTGCTGGACGACGGAGAGCGCGGTCTCCAGGCCGACCATGCCCATGGCGGCGGCGGCCCACTCGCAGTCCTTGTCCTCGTGCGGGTGCGGGGCGTGGTCGGTGGCGACGATGTCGATCGTGCCGTCGGCGAGCGCCTCGCGCAGGGCGAGCACGTCGCGCTCGGTGCGCAGCGGCGGGTTGACCTTGTAGACCGCGTTGTACGAGCGCACGAGCTCCTCGGTGAGGAGGAGGTGGTGCGGGGTGACCTCGGCGGTGACGTCGATGCCGCGGGACTTGGCCCAGCGGACGATCTCGACGGAGCCGGCGGTGGAGAGGTGGCAGATGTGGACGCGGGAGCCGACGTGCTCGGCGAGGAGGACGTCGCGGGCGATGATCGACTCCTCGGCGACGGCGGGCCAGCCGCCCAGGCCCAGCTCGGCGGAGACGATGCCCTCGTTCATCTGGGCGCCCTCGGTGAGGCGGGGCTCCTGGGCGTGCTGGGCGACGACGCCGCCGAAGGCCTTCACGTACTCCAGGGCGCGGCGCATGATCACGGCGTCGTCGACGCACTTGCCGTCGTCGGAGAAGACGGTGACGCGGGCCGCGGAGTCGTGCATGGCGCCCAGCTCCGCGAGCTGCTTGCCCTCCAGGCCGACGGTGACGGCGCCGATGGGCTGCACGTCGCAGTAGCCGGACTCCTTGCCCAGGCGCCAGACCTGCTCGACCACGCCGGCGGTGTCGGCGACGGGGAAGGTGTTCGCCATGGCGAAGACGGCGGTGTAGCCGCCGGAGGCGGCGGCGCGGGTGCCGGTGAGGACGGTCTCGGAGTCCTCGCGGCCGGGCTCGCGCAGGTGGGTGTGCAGGTCGACGAGGCCGGGCAGGAGGATCTGGCCCTCGGCCTCGATGACGGTCGCGCCCTCGGCGGACAGGCCGGTGCCGACCTCCGCGATGGTCTCGCCGTCGATCAGGACGTCCTGCGCCTCGCCGCCGAGTACCTTCGCGCCACGGATAAGGATCTTGCTCATGGTTACTTCGTCTCCTCGGTGCGGGCGGCGGCGGGGGTGGTGGTGACGGCGGGCTCGGAGCCTCCGAGCAGCAGGTACAGGACGGCCATCCGAGTGGAGACGCCGTTGGCGACCTGCTCGACGGCCGTGCAGCGGTCGGAGTCGGCGACCTCGGCGGTGATCTCCATGCCGCGGTTCATCGGGCCGGGGTGCATCACGATGGCGTGCTCGGGCATCTTCGCCATGCGGTCGCCGTCGAGCCCGTACCGGCGGGAGTACTCGCGCTCGGTCGGGAAGAAGGCGGCGTTCATGCGTTCGCGCTGCACACGCAGCATCATCACCGCATCGGACTTCGGCAGCACGTCGTCCAGGCTGTACGAGACCTCGCACGGCCAGGTCTCGACGCCGATCGGGACCAGCGTGGGCGGGGCCACCAGGGTGACCTCGGCGCCGAGGGTGTGCAGCAGGTGGACGTTGGAGCGGGCCACGCGGCTGTGCAGGACGTCGCCGACGATGGTGATCCGGCGGCCGTTCAGGTCCTTGCCGAGGCCGGCGTCACGGCCGACCAGGCGGCGGCGCATGGTGAAGGCGTCCAGCAGGGCCTGGGTGGGGTGCTCGTGGGTGCCGTCGCCGGCGTTGATCACGGCGGAGTCGATCCAGCCGGAGGTCGCGAGCCGGTAGGGGGCGCCGGAGGCGTGGTGGCGGATGACGACCGCGTCGGCGCCCATGGCCTCCAGGGTCAGCGCGGTGTCCTTCAGGGATTCGCCCTTGGAAACCGAGGAACCCTTGGCGGAGAAGTTGATGACGTCGGCGGAGAGCCGCTTGGCGGCCGCCTCGAAGGAGATCCGGGTGCGGGTCGAGTCCTCGAAGAAGAGGTTGACGACGGTGAGGCCGCGCAGCGTGGGCAGCTTCTTGATCGGCCGGTCGGCGACGCGGGCCATCTCCTCGGCGGTGTCGAGGATCAGGACGGCGTCGTCGCGCGTGAGATCGGCGGCCGAGATGAGGTGGCGCTTCATCTGGATGGCTCCGTAGGTCGGGAGGGGCGGTCAGGCGGACTGACGGGCAGGCGTACGGGCGGGCAGGGCAGGCTTCGGCGCGGACCCGGTCCGGGTCCCGCACGCGGAGGGGCTACTGCCCTGCTGCCTGGGCGGTCCGCTGGCCGAGCAGCACGGCGTCACGGCCGTCCTCCTCCTGGAGCTGGACCTTGACGGTCTCCCGCAGCGACGTGGGGAGGTTCTTGCCGACGTAGTCGGCGCGGATCGGCAGTTCGCGGTGGCCGCGGTCGACGAGGACCGCGAGCTGCACGGCGCGGGGGCGGCCGAGGTCGCCGAGGGCGTCGAGGGCGGCGCGGATGGTGCGGCCGGAGAAGAGCACGTCGTCGACGAGGACGACGAGGCGTCCGTCGAGGTCGTCGCCGGGGATCTCGGTGCGACCGATCGCGCGGGCGGGCTTCATCCGCAGGTCGTCGCGGTACATGGTGATGTCGAGGGAACCGACCGGGATCTTCGTACCGGTGATCTCTTCGAGCTTGGCGGCCAGCCGGCGGGCGAGGTACACACCGCGGGTGGGAATGCCGAGGAGCACCACGTCGTCGGCGCCCTTGGCGCGTTCGACGATCTCGTGGGCGATGCGGGTCAGGACCCGCGCGATGTCCTGCGCTTCGAGCACGGGGCGCATGGAATCGGTGTGCTGCTGAGTGTCCATGAAAAGGACCTCCTTCTCCGCCTCACGGGACGGACCTTAAAGGACGTCTGATGTACGTCTCCCACGGTACCAGGGGGATGTCGGTGACTCGACACCGGACCGGTGCGCGGGAGGCCCCACGGGGCTGCTGGGGCTCTCCCTGAGGGGGCGAGGGAGGCCATTCGGCTTGACGCATCCAAGTAACGCTGCGTAACCTCACAGTGAGTTACCAGCCGCGCGGCAGAGCCGCACGTGGTCATGTCGTCACAGCGTCCGGGAGCGTTATGTCCAGCGAATACGCCAAACAGCTCGGGGCCAAGCTCCGCGCCATCCGCACCCAGCAGGGCCTCTCCCTCCACGGTGTCGAGGAGAAGTCCCAGGGCCGTTGGAAGGCCGTGGTGGTCGGTTCCTACGAGCGCGGGGACCGCGCCGTGACCGTCCAGCGCCTTGCCGAACTGGCGGACTTCTACGGGGTGCCGGTGCAGGAACTGCTGCCGGGCACGACTCCCGGCGGGGCGGCCGAGCCGCCGCCGAAGCTGCGTCTCGACCTGGAGCGCCTGGCGGGCGTCCCCGCCGAGAAGGCGGGCCCGCTGCAGCGTTACGCGGCGACCATCCAGAGCCAGCGAGGCGACTACAACGGCAAGGTGCTGTCGATCCGCCAGGACGACCTGCGCACCCTGGCCGTCATCTACGACCAGTCCCCCTCGGTCCTGACCGAACAGCTGATCAGCTGGGGCGTACTGGACGCGGACGCCCGTCGTGCGGTGGCTCACGAGGACGTCTAGTCCCGGCCAGTCCCAGCAGAAACGTTTACCGGCGGGTGCCGGACCCTCACGGGGTCCGGCACCCGCCGGTTTTTTCGTGCCTGCACCGTCCCCGCGCATACGGAAGGGCCCGCAACGCGTACGCTGCGGGCCCTTCCGTATGGCGGTGCCGGGGTGTGCCGTGCGGTCAGCTCTCGCTGCGGCGCAGGCTCGGCTTCAGGTCCTTGAAACGGGCCAGCAGCCCGTTCACGAACGAGGGGGACTCGTCCGTCGAGAACTCCTTGGCCAGCTGGACGGCCTCGTCGATGGCCACGGCGTCCGGGGTGTCGTCCACCCAGATCAGCTCGTAGGCACCGAGCCGCAGGATGTTCCGGTCCGCGACCGGCATGCGGTCGAGGTCCCAGTCCACGGCGTAGGTGACGATCAGGTCGTCGATGCGGTTCACCTTGTCGGCGTAACCCTCGACGAGATCCATCGTGAAGGCGCTGACCGGCGGCTGCCGGTCGTCCGACCGCGCGTGGCGGATCCAGTCCGCGAGAACCTCGCGGACCGGCACGTCGCGCTGGTCGGCCTCGAAGAGGATCTGGAAGGCGCGCTTGCGCGCATTGCTCCGAGCAGCCACGGGTTAGTTGCTCTTCCGGCCGAGGTAGTCGCTGGTGCGGGTGTCGACCTTGACCGTCTCGCCGGTGGTGACGAAGAGCGGGACCTGGATCTCGTAGCCGGTCTCCAGGGTGGCGGGCTTGGTGCCACCGGTGGAGCGGTCGCCCTGGACGCCCGGGTCGGTGTGCTCGATCTTGAGCTCGACCGCGGCCGGGAGCTCGACGTAGAGCACCTCGCCCTCGTGCTGGGCGACGGAGGCGGTGAAGCCCTCGATCAGGAAGTTGGCGGCGTCGCCGACAGCCTTCTTGTCCACCATCAGCTGGTCGAAGGTGGTCATGTCCATGAAGACGAAGTACTCGCCGTCCATGTAAGAGAACTGCATGTCACGGCGGTCGATGGTGGCCGTCTCGACCTTCGTGCCGGCGTTGAACGTCTTGTCGACGACCTTGCCGGAGAGCACGTGCTTGAGCTTGGTGCGCACGAAGGCCGGGCCCTTGCCGGGCTTGACGTGCTGGAACTCGACGACGGACCAGAGCTGGTCACCGTCGAGCTTGAGCACCATGCCGTTCTTGAGGTCGTTCGTGGAAGCCACGGTTGCGGAATCTCCTGCACTGGAAGACCACGGGTGCGCGCACAGCCCGGCTGAGCGGGCTAGAGCGCGAGCAGCTCCTTGGTCGTAATGGTGAGTAGCTCGGGACCGCCGTCCGCCTCGGGGCGTACGACGAGCGTGTCATCGATCCGGACACCTCCCCGGCCCGGGAGGTGAACCCCCGGTTCGACGGTGACCGGCACGCAAGCGTCCAGTTTACCCATTGCCGTAGGTGCAAGCTGCGGGTCCTCGTCGATTTCGAGGCCGACGCCGTGTCCGGTCGACGGAGCGAGGGCTTCCCCATGGCCCGCGGAGTCCAGTACGGAGCGTGCCGCGTGGTCCACATCCCGGTACGCGGCCCCGGGCAGCAGGGCCTCGCGCCCGGCCCGCTGGGCGGTGAAGACGAGGTCGTACAGCTCGATCTGCCAGTCCGCGGGGGTGGTGCCGATCACGAAGGTCCGGCCGATCTCACACCGGTAGCCGCGGTAGTTGGCACCGAGGCAGACGGAGAGGAAATCGCCCTCCTCCACCCTGCGGTCGGAGGGCCGGTGCCGCGAGCGGCCGGAGTGCGGCCCGGTGCCGACGGAGGTCGGGAAGGCGGGCCCGTCCGCCCCGTGGTCGACGAGCCGCCGCTCCAGCTCCAAGGCGAGGTGGCGTTCGGTGCGCCCGACGAGGATGGACTCCAGCAGCTCGCCGAGGGCCTGGTCGGCGATCTCCGCGGCGATCCGCAGGCAGGCGATCTCCTCCTCGTCCTTGACGAGGCGCTGCTGCTCCACGGCGGTCCCCAGGTCGGCGAGCCGCAGCTTGGGCGCCACGGAGCGCAGGGCCCGGTGCCGGGCGACGGTGATGTGGTGTTCCTCCACCGCGAGCGAGTCCGCGCGTACGGCGGCGGCCATGTCGGCGGCCGCGACGGCCGGGTCCCCGCCGGGGCTCGCCAGCACGGAGAGTCTGAGCCGGTCGTCGAGGCGCCCCTCGTCGGCCTCGCCGGTGGGCGGGCCCGCGCAGAACATCACGTCCTCGGTGGGCCCGACGAGCAGGACGGCGCCCTGCGGGGAAGCCCCGGAGAGGTAGCGGACGTTGGCCGGACGCGTGATCAGTGCGGCGGCGTTCCCCGCGGCGGCGCAGCGGTCGCGAAGCAGGCCGCGGCGGGCGGCGTACACGTCTGACATGTCTTCGAGCCTACGAGCGCCCCGCGCATCCGGCCTGATGAGCGCGTCCGGTCGGGCGTGCCGGGCCCCACTGCCGGGGCTCCGCCCCAGACCCCGCGCCTTGAACGCCGGCGAGCCCCGGATCAGGCCAGCGCACGCGCCAGGGCTTCGTCGAGGGCGCGGGCCGTGCCCTCCACGTCGAGCTGGGAGTTGTCGATGATCGGCAGGCCGGAGCCGTACCAGCCGGCCATCCGGCCGTGGATCCGCGCGACCTCCTCGTCGGAGAGCCGGCGGTTGCCGGAGCGGGCCGCGTTGCGCTCCAGGACGATCTCCAGGCCGGGCAGCAGCACCACCGGCAGCAGCGTGGGGCCGACGTGCCGTTTCCAGCCGCCGAGGCCCACCACGGGCCGGTCGGGGAAGACGGCGTCGTCGAGGATGCAGGAGATCCCGTTCGCCAGGTAGTTGCGGGCGGCGAACCCGCAGGTGCGGCGGGCGAGGCGGTACTGGGCCTCGGAGTGCTCGTTCCAGCCCGCCTGCGGGTCCGCGAAGCCCGAGCAGACCCATTCCCGTACGTCGTCCAGGCTGACGTGGGCGGTCGGTACGGGCCGGGTGCTGGCCCAGTGCCGGGCGACGGTGGTCTTGCCCGCGCCCGCCGGGCCGATCAGCAGCACGGCGAGGACGGCCCCGCCGGTACCCGCCACCGCGGGCGGCAGCGGGATGTGCCCGGTGGCATCCGGCACTGGCGGCACCGGATGCGCGGAATGCGCGGGATGCACCGGCTGCATGGGCGGACCCGGCTGGGGCTGGGGCGGCGGCTGCGAGCCCGGCCAGCCCTGCGCCGGGGGTATCGGCGGCTGCGGGGGCGCCGCCGGGTGCTGTCCCGGCGGACCCCAGCCCCCCACTCCGTGCTGCATCCGCGCCACTCCGTCTCGTTCCGGCGACTGATGCGAGAACGTTATATGACCGCGGAGGTCGGACCGTCCACCAGCACCGACACGCAGGGTGTCAGGCGGCGATCTCGTCCGCCAGTGCCCGCAGCGCCAGCCGGTACGAACCGATGCCGAAACCCGCCACCGTCCCGGTCGCCACGGCCGCGATGACCGAGGTGTGCCGGAACTCCTCGCGGGCGTACGGGTTCGAGATGTGCACCTCGATCAGCGGCGCCGTGCGCTGCGCGGCCGCGTCCCGCATGGCGTACGAGTAGTGGGTGAAGGCCCCCGGGTTGATGACCACGGGGATCTTGCCGTCGGCCGCCTCGTGCAGCCAGCGCACGATCTCGCCCTCGTCGTTGGTCTCGCGGACCTCGACGTCGAAGCCGAGCTCCTCGCCCAGCGAGCGGCAGCTCTCCACCAGCCCCGCGTACGAGGTGGCCCCGTACACATCGGGCTCGCGCGAGCCGAGCCGCCCCAGGTTCGGGCCGTTCAGCACGAACACGCGGCGGCTCACGCCGATACCTCGCCGTACGCGGCGACCAGGTGCGCCGGGTCGGGGCCCTCCAGGACCGTCGGCTTGCCCAGCCCGTCGAGGACGATGAAGCGCAGCAGGTTGCCGCGGGACTTCTTGTCGACCTGCATGGTCTGGAGCAGCTGGGGCCACTGGTCGCCGCGGTAGGTCAGCGGCAGCCCCACCGAGGCGAGCACCGCCTTGTGCCGGTCGGCCGTCGCGTCGTCCAGGCGGCCCGCGAGCCGCCCGAGTTCGGCCGCGAAGACCATGCCGACCGACACGGCCGCGCCGTGCCGCCACTTGTAGCGCTCGTTCTTCTCGATGGCGTGCGCGAGGGTGTGGCCGTAGTTGAGGATCTCGCGGAGTCCGGACTCCTTGAGGTCGCTGGAGACCACGTCGGCCTTGACCTGGATGGAGCGCACGATGAGCTCGGCGGTGTGCGGGCCGGCGGGCGTACGGGCCGCCTGCGGGTCCGCCTCGATCAGGTCGAGGATCACCGGGTCGGCGATGAATCCGGCCTTGATGATCTCGGCGAGGCCGCTGACGTAGTCGTTGACCGGCAGCGAGTCCAGCGCCGCCAGGTCGCACAGCACACCGGCCGGCGGGTGGAAGGCGCCCACCAGGTTCTTGCCCTCGGCGGTGTTGATGCCGGTCTTGCCGCCGACCGCGGCGTCCACCATCGCGAGGACGGTGGTCGGCACCGCGATCCAGCGCACCCCGCGCAGCCAGGTGGCCGCCACGAAGCCCGCGAGGTCGGTGGTGGCTCCCCCGCCGACGCCGACGACCACGTCGGTGCGGGTGAAGCCGGACTGGCCGAGCGCCTTCCAGCAGTACGCGGCCACCTCGGCCGTCTTGGCCTCCTCGGCGTTCGGCACCTGGATGGCGACCGCCTCGTAGCCCTGCTCGGCGAGGTCGTCGCGCAGTGCCTCACCGGTCGAGGCCAGCGCCTCGGGGTGGATCACGGCGACCCGCTGGGCCTTCGTACCGATCAGGGTGCCGAGCTCGCCGAGCAGCTGGTGCCCGACCAGCACCTCGTACGCGTCGTGGCCTGCGCTCGCGCCGACCTGGATCCGCGTCACCTGGTCCGTCATACGTCCTTCAACTCCAGAGCGTCGAGGACCGCCTGGGCGACCTCTTCGGGGGTGCGGTCGTCGGTGGCCACCACGACGCGCGCGACTTCGGTGTACAGGGGGCGCCGGGCGTCCATCAGCTCGCGCCACTGGCGGCGCGGGTTGACGGCCAGCAGCGGGCGCGCGGCGCCGAGGCCCACGCGCCGTACGGCTTCCTCGACGTCCATCGACAGATAGGCGACGGGCAGGCCGGTCAGCAGCTTGCGGGTGCCCTCGTCGAGGACGGCGCCGCCGCCGAGGGCGAGGACTCCGGTGTGCTCGGCGACGGCGGCGGCCACCGCGCGGCGCTCCAGCTCACGGAAGTACGGTTCGCCCTCGTCGACGAAGAGGTCGGAGATCTCCCGGCCCTGGTCCGCGACGATGTCGGCGTCGGTGTCCCGGTAGGGGACGCCGAGCCGTTCGGCGAGCAGCGCCCCCACGGTGGACTTGCCGGAGCCCATGGGGCCGACGAGGACGACCAGCGGTCCGCCGGTCACCGGATCTGCAGGTTGTCGAGGTACGAGCGGACGTTGCGGCGGGTCTCGGGGACCGAGTCGCCGCCGAACTTCTCGACGACGGCGTCGGCCAGCACCAGGGCGACCATGGCCTCGGCGACGATGCCGGCGGCCGGCACGGCGCACACGTCGGAGCGCTGGTGGTGGGCCACCGTCGCCTCGCCGGTGGCGACGTCGACGGTCGCCAGCGCGCGCGGAACGGTCGCGATGGGCTTCATCGCGGCCCGTACGCGCAGCAGTTCGCCGGTGGTCAGGCCGCCCTCGGTGCCGCCGGAGCGGCCGGAGGTGCGCTTGAGGCCCTCGGGGGTGGAGACGATCTCGTCGTGCGCCTTCGAGCCGGGCACGCGGGCGAGCTCGAAGCCGTCGCCGACCTCGACTCCCTTGATGGCCTGGATGCCCATGAGCGCGGCCGCCAGGCGGGCGTCGAGGCGCCGGTCCCAGTGGACGTGCGAGCCGAGGCCGACGGGGACGCCGTAGGCCAGCACCTCGACGACGCCGCCGAGGGTGTCGCCGTCCTTGTGGGCCTGGTCGATCTCCGCGACCATCGCCTTGCTCGCGTCGGCGTCGAGGCAGCGCACCGGGTCGGCGTCGAGCTTGTCGACATCGGCGGGGGTCGGGTAGACGCCGTACGGGGCCTTGGCCGCGGCCAGTTCGACCACGTGCGAGACGATCTCGATGCCCGCGACCTCCTTGAGGAAGGACCGGGCGATCGCGCCGAGGGCGACGCGGGCGGCGGTCTCACGGGCGCTGGCGCGCTCCAGGATCGGCCGGGCCTCGTCGAAGCCGTACTTCTGCATGCCCGCGAGGTCGGCGTGGCCGGGGCGCGGACGGGTCAGCGGGGCGTTGCGGCCGGTGTCCTTGAGCAGCGAGGGGTCGACCGGGTCGGCCGACATGACCGTCTCCCACTTGGGCCACTCGCTGTTGCCGACCATGACCGCCACGGGGGAACCCAGCGACAGCCCGTGCCGGACGCCACCCAGGAAGGTGATCTCGTCCTGCTCGAACTTCATCCGGGCACCGCGGCCATAGCCGAGCCGGCGCCGGGCCAAGTGGTCGGCCACCAGCTCGGTGGTGACCGGGACGCCGGCGGGAAGCCCCTCCAGCGTCGCCACCAGTGCCGGTCCGTGCGACTCCCCGGCGGTCAGCCAACGCAACCTGCTCAACGATGCTCCTCATGCTCGCGCCTGGTTCGGCTACGGCGCGATCTGGGGGCACCTCCCAGCGGTAGCTGGAGGAGTGCGCGGCCCGGACCCGCCTCACCCGATCCTCCCATGTCCGGAGGGGTTTACCGGGCCCCGGTCCAACTATCGGACGCCCTGTCCATCAGGTGACCCTCCGGCCGCGGTCGCGGAGCCAGGTGAACGCCATCCACGCGACGACGGAACCGACGAGTCCGATGACGATCGCCTTGACCCAGAGCGGCAGCCCGCCGAAGGCCACTCTGAGGACCGAGAAGATGACGAAGGGGAGGTCCCACTTCGACGCGAGTATCTGATCCGTGCCTGACTCGTTCATGCCACCCCCGTGAAATACGCAGGTGGAAAGCCTAACGGGTGGCGAGCGCCCGCTCTCCGGCAGCCCTCATGGCGGCCAGCGGGCCCGGGGTGCGGCCCGTCATCTGCTCGACCTGGAGCACCGCCTGGTGGACCAGGAGGTCCAGCCCGCCGACCACCTTGCCGCCCTGTCGCGACCAGGCCGCGGCGAGGGACGTCGGCCAGGGGTCGTAGAGGACGTCGAAGAGGGTCCCGGCCGCGGCCGGGACGGACGCGGCCAGCGAGTCCGTCGTACCGGCCGGGGTGGTCGCGATCACGAGCGGCGCGGCCAGCGCCTCGGCCGCCTCGGACCAGTCGGCCGTACGGACGGGGACCCCGAGCCGCTCGCCCCACTGCCGCATCTCGTCGCCCCGGGCTTGCGAGCGGACGTACGCCGTGACCTCGCCGGAGCAGATCCGCGAGAGCGCGGCGAGCGCCGAGGACGCGGTGGCTCCGGCGCCGAGGATGGCGGCGGAGGGCACCTTCTCGACTCCGCGCTCGTGGAGCGCGGCGACGATGCCGGGGATGTCGGTGTTGTCGCCGAGGCGGCGGCCGTCCTCGGTGAGGACGACCGTGTTGACGGCCTCGACGGCGGCGGCCGTGTCGCTGATGCCGTCCAGCAGCGGGATGATCGCCCGCTTCAGCGGCATGGTCAGCGACAGCCCGGCCCACTCGGGGCCGAGGCCGGCGACGAACTCCGGGAGCGCGGCCTCGTCGATCTCGAAGCGGTCGTACGACCAGTCGTCGAGGCCGAGCTCCTGATAGGCGGCACGGTGCAGCACCGGCGAGAGGGAGTGCTCGATGGGCGAACCCAGCACCGCGGCCCGTATCCGTGACATGTCCTGCTACCCGCCGTTCTTCTGCTTCTGCCGCGCGAGGAACTCGTCGGCCAGCTTCTGGTGCTCCTCGTAGGTCTGGGTGAAGGTCGTCTTGTCGCCGTCGACCGACACGAAGAACATCCAGCCACCATGATCGGGGTTGAGCGTAGCGCTCAGGGCGTCCGCGCCCGGGTTCCCGATCGGGCCGGGCGGCAATCCCTTGACATTGTGCGTGTTGTAGGGGTGCTCGAACGCCCGGGCTTCCTTGAGCGAGAAGTTGATCTCGCTCTTGCCCTTGATGTAGTTGTACGTCGAGTCGAACTCGAGCTTCTGGTTGGTGACGTCGTTCGTCTTCTTGAGGCGGTTGTAGACCACCTCCGCCATCTTCCGGAAGTCGTCGTGGTTCTTGCCCTCGGCGTTGACGAGGCTCGCCACGGTGACGACCTGGAGCGGATTCTCCAGACCGAGTTCCTTGGCCTTGGTCTCGACGCCCAGCTCCCCGTACTTGTCGGTCGCGTTCTTGACCATCTGCTTGAGCAGGGACTCGGGCGTGGTGTCGCTGCTGAGGTCGTAGCGCGCCGGGTACAGGAACCCTTCGAGGGGGTCGATCGCCTTCGGGTTGGCGGCCCAGGCGGGCAGGCCCATGTTCTTGGCCTCGCGCCTGGCGATCTCGTTGGTGGTGCCCTCCGGCTTGCCCAGCTTCGCGTCGATCAGCTTGTAGACCTCGGCGTTGCGCTTGCCCTCGGGGACCGTCACCACGTTCAGCTTCGAGGGGTCGCTCATCACCGCGACGACGGCCGCGGCGGACATCTTCTTCTTCAGCGGGTAGACGCCCGCCTGGATGGCCTTGCCCGGGGGGAGCTTGGCAGCGGCGTCGGCGAACGCCTGTGCGCTGGCGACGACGCCGGCCTTCTTGAGGATGACGCCCATCTGGAGGAGACCCGAGCCCTTGGGGATCTCGACGTCGATCGACTGGCCGGCGCCTTCGCCCACGTAGTCCTCGGGCGCGCCGAACCGGGCCTTGATGTAGGTGTAGCCGTAGTAGCCGCCACCGCCGAGCACGCCCACGATCACGAGCGTGGCGATCAGGCAGGCGGCGCCGCTGCGCTGCTTGGGCTTGCCGCCCTTCGAACGGCCGCCCCGGCGACCGCCGCCGGACGGCTCGTCACCGTCGTCATCGCCGTCGCGGCCGCCGCCGCCGCCCGCGAGGAAGCCGCTCTCGGGCTCCTCTTCCTCCTGCTCGACCGGTTCCGGTTCCAGGTGGCGCCGACCCGGGGGCTGCGGCGGCGGGTAGGCCTCGTCCGTGGTGTAGAGGTCGGGGGCCTCGCCCGGGTAGCCCGCGACGGGCTGCTGGGCGTAAGGGTCCGCGCCCACGTAGGGGTCCGCCTGCACCGCGGCCATGTACTGGCCCTGGCCGGTGTCCCAGCCCTGGGTGTCGTACACCGGCTGCTGGTGCTGGTGCTGGTGCTGGTGCTGCGGGTGGGCCTGGGGGTGCTGCTGGGGGTGCGGCTGCTGCGGGGCATAGGCCTGCTGCTGCTCGGCGTACTGCTGCGGCTGCTGGTACTCCGGGTACTGCTGCTGCGGGTATTGCTGCTGCTGCGGGTACTCGGGGTACTGCTGCTGGTACTGCTGCTGCTGTGGGTACTGCGGCTCCTGCGAATACTCCTGCTGCGGGGCACCGCCGTAAGGCGCCTGGCCCTGCTGGGTCTGGTGCCCGGTCCACCCCTGGTCCCCGTACAGGGGATCCTCGGGGTGCCACGGTTCGGGACCACGGCCCCGGCCATACTCAGTCATCGGTCCCCTAGAGCCGCGAGACGGAGGCCACGGATTCCGTCATCCGTGGCACCCGGTTCCGCCTCTTTGACGGTGGGCGACGGCTGTTCGAATGCCGTCTCATCGCGCGGAACGTTACCGTATCGCGATCAGACAACCACTTCGACGCACTCACCGGGCGGATTACCTGATACCCGTTCGGTCTCAAGAGCGTTCTGAAGGATCACCACAGCGGCCGCCTGGTCGATGACCGCACGGCCCTTCTTGGCGTTCTTTCCGGAGGCCCGCAGGCCCTGGGCGGCGGTGACCGTGGTCATCCGCTCGTCCACCAGACGGACCGTCACCGGCTTGATGCCCTTTGCGAGTTCGTTCGCGAAGACGCGCACCTTGGCCGCGGCCGGCCCCTCCCGCCCGCTGAGCGAGCGGGGCAGGCCGACCACGACTTCCAGGGGCTCGTACTCCTCGACGAGCTGCCGCAGCCGCCGGTGGGCAAAGGGAATGTCCCGGCCCGGGACGGTCTCCACCGGTGTGGCCAACACCCCATCGGGGTCGCACGAGGCAACCCCGATCCGGGCGTCACCGACATCGATGGCCAGCCGGCGGCCACGGCGCAGAGTCATCGTCAGGCCGTCTCTACGACGAGACGCTCGACGGCGCTGATGGCCTGCGGGATGGCGGCCGCGTCCTGGCCACCGCCCTGGGCGACGTCCGGCTTGCCGCCACCGCCGCCACCGAGGGTCTTGGCGGCCGTACGGACCAGGTCGCCGGCCTTGAGACCGCGCTCGCGGGCGGCCTCGTTGGTGGCGATGACGGTCAGCGGGCGGTCGTTCGCCACGGTGAACAGGGCCACGACCGCCGGGCGGTCGCCGGGGATGCGGACGCGGACGTCGAGGACCAGCTTGCGCAGGTCGTCGGCGCCGATGCCGTCCGCCACCTGGCCGACGACCAGGGCGACGCCGTGGATGTCCTGGGCGTTGGCGGCAAGACCGGCGGCGGCCTGCAGGACCTTCTCCGCGCGGAACTTCTCGATCTCCTTCTCGGCGTCCTTCAGCTTGCCGAGCATGGAGGCGATCTTCTCCGGCAGCTCCTCCGGACGGCCCTTGACCAGCTCCTGGAGCTGGGCGACGACCGTGTGCTCCTTGGCGAGGAAGTTGTACGCGTCCACGCCGACGAGGGCCTCGACGCGGCGCACGCCGGAGCCGATGGAGGATTCGCCGAGCAGCTTCACCAGGCCGAGCTGGCTGGTGTTGCCGACGTGGGTACCGCCGCACAGCTCCTTGGAGAAGTCGCCGATGGTGACCACGCGCACGCGCTCGCCGTACTTCTCGCCGAATTCGGCGATGGCGCCCTGCTTCTTCGCCTCGTCGATGCTCATGATCTCGGCGGTGACGTCGAGCTCGCGGGAGAGCACGTCGTTGATCTTCTGCTCGACGTCGGTGAGGACCGAGCCGGGGACGGCGTTCGGCGAGCCGAAGTCGAAGCGGAAGCGGCCGGGCGAGTTCTCGGAACCGGCCTGGGCGGCCGTGGGGCCGAGGGCGTCGCGCAGCGCCTGGTGGGTCAGGTGCGTGGCCGAGTGGGCACGGGCGATGGCCCGGCGGCGGTTGATGTCGATGGCGGCGTACGCGGAGGCGCCCACCGTCACCTCGCCGACCTGGACGGAGCCCTTGTGCACGGAGACGCCCGGGACGGGCTGCTGCACGTCGCGGACGACGATGACGGCGCCCGAGTCGAGCTTGATGCGGCCTTGGTCGGCGAGCTGGCCGCCGCCCTCGGCGTAGAACGGGGTGCGGTCGAGGACGACCTCGACCTCGTCGCCCTCGGAGGCGGCGGGCGCGGAGACGCCGTTGACCAGCAGGCCGACGATGGTGGACTCGCCCTGGGTGGTGGCGTAGCCGGTGAACTCGGTGGCGCCGGAGCCGTCGGCGATCTCCCGGTAGGCGGACATGTCCGCGTGACCGGTCTTCTTGGCCTTGGCGTCGGCCTTGGCCCGGTCGCGCTGCTCCTGCATCAGGCGGCGGAAGCCGGGCTCGTCCACGGAGAGGCCCTGCTCGGCGGCCATCTCCAGGGTGAGGTCGATCGGGAAGCCCCAGGTGTCGTGGAGCAGGAACGCCTTGTCACCGGAGAGAACCGTGCCGCCGGCGGCCTTGGTCTCGGTCACGGCGGTGTCGAGGATGTTGGTGCCACCCTTGACGGCCTTGAGGAAGGCGGCCTCTTCGGCGAGCGCGACGGTCTCGATGCGCTTGCGGTCGGTGACGAGCTCCGGGTACTGCTGCCCCATCGTGTTGATCACGACGTCGACGAGGTCCTGGACGACCGGGCCCGTGGCACCCATGAGGCGCATGTTGCGGATGGCGCGGCGCATGATGCGGCGCAGCACGTAGCCGCGGCCCTCGTTGCCGGGGGTGACGCCGTCGCCGATGAGCATGACGGAGGTGCGGATGTGGTCGGCGACCACGCGCATCGACACGTCGGTGCCCTGGGCGGCGCCGTACTGCACGCCGGTCAGCTCGGTGGCCTTGTCCATGACCACGCGCAGGGTGTCGGTCTCGTACATGTTCTGCACGCCCTGCAGGATCATCGCGAGGCGCTCGAGGCCGAGACCGGTGTCGATGTTCTTCGACGGCAGGTCGCCGAGGATCGGGAAGTCTTCCTTCCCGTCGCCGGCGCCGCGCTCGTACTGCATGAAGACCAGGTTCCAGATCTCCACGTAGCGCTCGTCGTTGACGGCCGGGCCGCCCTCGACGCCGAACTCGGGGCCGCGGTCGTAGTTGATCTCGGAGCACGGACCGCAGGGGCCCGGGACGCCCATGGACCAGAAGTTGTCCTTCTTGCCCAGGCGCTGGATGCGCTCGGCGGGGACGCCGATCTTCTCGCGCCAGATCTGCTCGGCCTCGTCGTCGTCGAGGTAGACCGTGATCCAGAGCTTCTCGGGCTCAAGGCCGTAGCCACCGTCCGCCACGGAGCTGGTCAGCAGCTCCCAGGCGTACTTGATGGCGCCTTCCTTGAAGTAGTCGCCGAAGGAGAAGTTGCCGCACATCTGGAAGAACGTGCCGTGGCGGGTGGTCTTGCCGACCTCTTCGATGTCCGGCGTACGGACGCACTTCTGCACGCTGGTGGCACGGGGGGCCGGGGGCTTGGTCTCACCGAGGAAGTACGGCTTGAACGGGACCATGCCCGCGTTGACCAGCAGCAGAGTCGGGTCGTCCGCGATGAGCGACGCCGAAGGGACGACGGTGTGACCGCGCTCCTCGAAGAAGCTCAGCCAGCGGCGGCGAATTTCAGCCGACTCCATCAGTGGTCCTCATTCCGGTCGTACGAAAACTTAGGTCGGTGGATCGTCTTGTCGTTCTCGATGGCCCGCAGCCGTCGCGGCCCCGGAAGGGCGGTGACGTTGTCGGGCCGGGCTGGGTCTATGGCGTCCCGCCCCAGCCCCAGTGCATCGTTCAGCTCGTCCTCGCGCTGCGTCATTCCCGCCTTGACGTCGAGGGCGAAGTCCTTGAGGCGGTGACCCGCCTCCACGGCCTTGTCGGCCGCCTGGGCTGCCAGGCTCTCCGGCGTCAGCTTCTTGAGCTGGCGGTTGACCTTGGTGGTGGCCCACACGCCGGCGGCTGCGCCTGCGGTGAACCAGAAGGCTCGGCGGAACATCGGCGGTCTCAGCCCTTCTGCTTCCGGCGCCGGGCCGCCGGCACCGTACGGCCAACGATCACGGTACGTCGGGTTGTCTTCACGGGCACGTCGTCCGTACGGCCCAGCGCCTTGCGGACGCCGTAGCCGAAGGCCGCGACCTTCACCAGGGGGCCGCCGAAGGCGGAGGCCACGGTGGAGGACAGCGCGGAGGCGTTGGACGTGACCTCCTGGACGTCGCTCGCGATGGCGTCGACCCGGTCGAGCTGGGTGCGCGCGGAGCGGACGGTGGTGGAGGCGTCGGCCAGCAGCGGCACCGCCTGGTCGGTCACGTCGGCCACCAGCTTGGTGGTCGCCCTGAGTACCTGGGCCAGCCTCACCAGCACCACGGCGAGGAAGGAGATCAGGATGGCCCAGAAGACGGCCACGATGATCCCGGCCACCTCTACTCCGGACACGTCACACCGCTCTCTGTCTGTACCTGAAACTGCTTGAAGATGCGCCCTCCGACCCTATCGCGCCGGAGATCCCCGGCCGTACCGGATTCCAGGACGGGGGCATACAGGAAACCCGCCGCCCCGAAGGGGACGGCGGGTTGACCAGTCGGTGAGACTAGGCCTGCATCAGCGGGCGTAGTACTCGACGACGAGCTGCTCGTCGCAGATGACCGGGATTTCCTTGCGGTTCGGGTCGCGGTCCAGGCGGAAGGCCAGGGCCTTCAGGTTGACCTGCAGGTAGCGCGGGGTCTCGCCCTCGCCTGCGTAGCCACCCTCACGGGCAACCTGGAACGGAACCTTCTCGCGGCTGCGCTCGCGAACGGTGATGACGTCGTCCGGGCGGACACGGAACGACGGCTTGTCGACCTTGTCACCGTTGACCTCGATGTGGCCGTGAACGACCATCTGGCGGG
Source organism: Streptomyces sp. NPDC030995 (assembly GCF_055571215.1). Lineage (NCBI taxonomy): Bacteria > Bacillati > Actinomycetota > Actinomycetes > Kitasatosporales > Streptomycetaceae > Streptomyces > Streptomyces sp. NPDC030995. Next base: position 319,480 of record NZ_JBVIFS010000003.1, on the reverse strand, counting down.
CCTGGTAGATGGTGCGGGCGATGCCCGAACGCAGAACCAGGGCGTCGAGGCGACGCTCGAGCTCGACGACAAGCGCCTCGCCCGTCTTGCCTTCGGCCTTCTTGGCGCGGTCGTAGGCGCGAGCCATCTGACGCTCAGAGATGTCGTACTGGGCGCGCAGACGCTGCTTCTCGAGCAGACGAACCTTGTAGTCCGAGTTCTGCTTGCGGCCACGGCCGTGCTCGCCCGGCGGGTAGGGGCGGGCCTCGAAGTACTTGACGGCCTTCGGGGTCAGCGCAATGCCGAGGGCACGCGACTTCTTGACCTTGGGTCGCTTCTGGTTCACGTGGAACCTACCTCCATGTAAGTTAGGTGAGGCTTACCTTAGCGAGGAGGACGTAATGTCTCGACCACATGGGATCCCCCTGCCCAGTGCGCATCGAAGTTCAGATTCCAACGAAACGGAATCTGCTTTCGACGACGATAAGCAAGGTCAGCCGCGTCCCAGGGAAGGCGTTCGGCAGCTCACCGGAGCCGAACGCGTACGAACCCTCGTAGAGTCCAACGCCTCAGTATCCCTCACCCTGCTCGGTGCTCATGACCAGGCAGAGCTCGGGACAGGGATGCCGGCCGCACGGACCGTCACCCCGGACGGGGACGTGATTCTCCTTGTTTCCGGGGAATCCGCGGCTGCCAGGGCAGCCGCTCACGCCCAGGACGACGACCTCACCGCCGTGATCGAGATCACGGATGTGGCGCCGGTGTCCGTGCCACATCGTATCCGAGGTCGCGCCTGGCTCGCCGGGTGGCTGACGCCGGTGCGCGGGACCGACCGCGCGGCCTGCGCGGCCCTGCTCGCCGAGCGCCATCCGGTGGGTGAGCTGCTGGGGATGTCCGACTTCCCCGAGGGCCCCCACGCCGCCGCGTACTCCGGCCGCCCGGCCTGGATGCTGCTGCGCCTGGAGGTCGGCGAGATCTCGGTGGACGACCTGTGGGGCGCCGAGCACGTCACCCCGGAGGACCTGGCCGCCGCGGAGCCGGACCCGATGGTCGCGCACGAGGCGGAGCTGCTCCAGCACCTGCACTCCGCCCACGGCGACCGCATCGGCGAGCTGTGCGGCATGCTCGGCTCCCGAGAGGCCGGGGGCGTGACCGCCGTCCCGCTCGCCCTGGACCGGCTCGGCCTGCGCGTGCGCTTCGCCGGCGGCGCCGCGGGCACCTTCGACGCCCGCTTCGACTTCCCGGACCCGGTGGCGGACATCTGCGGCCTGCGCCGGGCGATGCGCACCCTCTTCGCCGCGGCCGCTCACTGAGAGCAGGTGGCCGGCACCTGGGCGGTCGAGGGCCGCGCCCGCTCACACCCAGGCCACCGGGGCGAGCAGTTCCTGCGCGGAACCCGGGGTGACGGGCACGGACTGGGTATTGATCATGTCGCCCGGTTCCACGGTGCCCGTGCCGGAGAAGTCGACATGGACACGCAGTCCGTACGAGGCGCCGGGGTCGAGAGCGGGCACCTGCACGTCGAAGGGGACGCGGCCGTCCGGCGCCAGCGGGACGTCCGTCTGGACCTGGGCTCCCACCACGGTGGAGGGCGCGTCGGCCCGGGAGACGTTCCGGACCTCCACCAGGAGACGAGCCGCCACCGCCGAGGGCGCGTCCGGGGGCATGGCCACGAAGCCCCGCACGGTGGCGGTCATGCCGTCCGGCCCGCCACCGGCCGCCGCGGCTGCCCGGCCGGGTCCTGGTCGTCGATCCGGGACAGGAGCGCGGCGACTTCGCTGGTGATCGGAAGCCCTGTCCGCTCCTCCACGAAGAGCCACTGCCCCGCCGGATTCACCTCGAAGAACACGTACTGCCCATCGGGGCGCCTGCGCAGGTCCACGGCCCCGTACACCAGGCCGAGGCCGCGCATCAGGCGCAGGAGGGTACGGGTGAGTGCCGCGGGGAGCGCCACCGGCCGCACCGCGGCCTCACCGACCACCATCCGCATGTCCACCGGGTAGCTCGTGCCCGAGGCGTCGATCTCGGCGGCGAAGACGCGATCGCCGACCACGGTCACCCGCAGGTCCGCTCCGGGCACGAACTCCTGGAAGATCACCGGGGCGTAGCGGACGGAGTCCAGCTGGTCCAGGTACTCCCTCCGGACGAGCCGGGTCTCCCGCCACGCGTCGTCGGCGGCGGCGACGAAGGCCTTGAAGACGGTCCGTCCGACACCCACCTCCTCGATGAACCGGCGTGCCCGCTCCGGCTCGTTGGTGACCAGGGTGCGCGGCAGCGTCAGACCGACGCGGCGCACGACCTCCCACTGGTACGGCTTGTGGTGGGCGATCCCGTCCAGTGAGGGGGGGTTGACCCAGGTGCAGCCGAGCGAGTGGAACAGGCCGTGCACGGCCTGACCCGTCTCGCTGGCGGCGAAGTGCTGGTCCCGGGCCGTACCCAGCGCTCCGTCGACGGTGAACGGGCGCACCCGCCGCCACCAGGCGACCCGGCACCGGTCGAGCCGGATGCGCCCGGTGGGCGGCGTCAGCGTGTGGACCGGCTCCCCGCCCGCGGCGTACTCGAGGGTGATCGCGCCGCGGGCGGGGAAGTCGGCCAGGTCGATGCGGACCACTTCGCGGCCGTCCGACTCCAGTCGGCGGATGACCCCGAGGGCGTGGTCCTCGTCGTAGGAGACGACCAGGATCATCGGGCGGGACCGGCGCCACCGGCGAGCAGCGACACGCTCTGCTGAAGCGCACCCACGAGCTGGGTGAGCTGGCGCACCTGCTCGGCCAGCCCGTCGCCCTGACCGCCGGCCAGGCCGGGTGCCTGGTGCGGAGTGGCCAGCACGAAGGGGGCGCCGCCCTGCCCAGTCAGCCCGTCCAGTGGGGGGGCCTTGGGGAAGTCGAAGACGGGGTCCTTGATCGGGTCCTTGCCGGGGCCCTTCATGTCGAAGACGGGGTCCTTGACGGGTTCCTTGAACGTGGACGGCGCCGGGTACATCGCGTGGACTCCGTCGATGTCGCCCTGGGACAGACCGCTGCGCTGGCCCATGACCACGCCGGGGGGCAGCGGCTGCCGCGCGACGATGGTCGGCTTGGTGTCGTCGATGGCGAACGCCCCGGGCTGGTAGTGCATGATCGAGCCGTAGTCGTAGGGCCCGAGGTCGTCGCCGTCGGCGACGTGCCGGAGGAAGTTGTGCTGCATGGCCGGGTCGATGTTAGAGAACACGATCTCGACGAACTGGTCGCGGTCCTCGCGGCTCTGCTCGTGCCACAGGCCCACCGTGTGGCCGATCTCGTGAATGGCGTTGCCGGTGGAGCACTGGGAGCCCAGGGTGACGAGCTGCCGGCCGCCCTGGCGGCCGACGTTCGACGAGCAGCCTCCGCCCGGGACGAAGCTCACGAAATTCATGTCGGAAGCCGTTCGCGGGACGAACCGGATACGGGTGTGGGCCTGCCAGTGCGCGATCGCGTCCGTGACGCGCTGCGGGTTGGGAAGGCCGGGGTCGATCTCGAAGGGCACGGTGGCGTTCGGCCAGCGGAACTGCGGGCCGGTGATTCCCACCGAGTGGAGTACCGGGGCGTCCATCGCGCCCGGGTCCCGCAGCTGCTTCACGCTGCCGAGGACGATGTCGCCCTCGAACACCGCCATCCCGTCCACCTCGGCGTACGGGAGGCCCTTGGCCCGGAACGTCTCGCCGGACACCAGCGCGGTACCGGCCAGGGGGCCGGACCGGTACTCACCGGATCCGACGCCGCCGCCGGGCTTCCCGGTGGCGGATTTCTTGCGCGCGGCGGTCTTCTTGCCTGCGGCGGTCTTCTTCGTACGGCGGTTGGGCTCGGCAGGAGTCGGGCTCATGGTGCACCTCGATGCGGGGAGTGGGATTGACCGCTGCCATCCGTTCCACGGGCGGCGCTCCTCTACCCATCCGGCAGGACCATTCGGACGCCTCACCCCCGAGCTGCCGGCGCATCCGCCTCGCCGTCCTGGCCCCGCCGCACCCTCACGCGCCGCGCAGCCGCTCCCGGACCTTCTCCACCACGTCCGCGTACCGCGCCTCGGCGCCGTACCGCGTCGGCTCGTAGTACCGCTTGCCGTGGATCTCGTCCGGCGCGTACTGCTGCGCGGCGATCGCGCCCGGCACGTCGTGCGGGTACACGTACCCCTGCGCGTGCCCGAGCTTCGCCGCGCCCTTGTAGTGCCCGTCCCGCAGGTGCGGCGGGACCGAGCCCGCCAGCCCGGCCCGTACGTCGGCCAGCGCCGCGCCGATCGCGGTCGTCGCCGTGTTCGACTTCGGGGCCAGCGCCAGCGCGATCGTCGCGTGCGAGAGGGTCAGGGCGGCTTCCGGGAAGCCGATCAGCGCCACCGCCTGGGCCGCGGCCACCGCGAGCGGCAGGGCCGTCGGATCCGCCAGGCCGATGTCCTCGCTCGCCGAGATCATCAGGCGGCGCGCGATGAACCGGGGGTCCTCCCCCGCTTCGATCATCCGCGCCAGATAGTGCAGCGCGGCGTCCACGTCCGAGCCGCGGATCGACTTGATCAGCGCGCTCGCCACGTCGTAGTGCTGGTCGCCGTCCCGGTCGTACTTGACGGCCGCCCGGTCGACCGCCTCCTCCACCGTCTGGAGGGTGATCTCGCCCTCGCCCTTGGCGATGGCCGACCCGGCCCCCGCCTCCAGCGCGGTCAGCGCGCGCCGGGCATCGCCCCCGGCGATCCGCAGCAGGTGTGCTTCGGCGTCCGCCGGCAGGGACACCGCGCCGCCCAGGCCGCGGTCCTCGGTGAGCGCACGCCGCATCAGCGCGCTGAGGTCCTCGTCCGTCAGCGGTTCCAGCGTCAGCAGCAGCGAACGCGACAGCAGCGGGGAGATGATCGAGAAGTACGGGTTCTCCGTGGTCGCCGCGATCAGCGTCACCCAGCGGTTCTCGACGGCCGGGAGCAGGGAGTCCTGCTGTGCCTTGCTGAAGCGGTGGATCTCGTCGAGGAAGAGGACGGTCTCCTTGCCGTACCCACCGGCCGCGCGCCGCGCGCCCTCGATGACGGCCCGTACTTCCTTGACACCGGCGGTGATGGCGGAGAGCTCCACGAAACGCTTCTGCGTGGCCTGGCTGACCACATACGCGAGCGTGGTCTTTCCCGTGCCTGGCGGGCCCCACAGGATCACCGACGAGGCACCGGCCGGGCCCCCGGCCCCTTCCCCGACCAGCCGCCGCAGCGGTGATCCGGGCTTCAGCAGGTGCTGCTGGCCGACGACCTCGTCCAGGGTGCGCGGGCGCATCCGGACGGCGAGCGGTGAGCTCGCGGGGTCCTTCTCCTGGCGGTCTTCGGCAGCGGCGGTGAACAGGTCTGGTTCCACACCGGAAGCCTATGCGAGCCCACTGACAGGCCCGGCCGCCGTCAGGAGGTCCAGAAGTCCCACCAGCGGGTCAGGATCAGCATCCCGATGATCCCGACGTGCAGCACCGGCAGGACCCAGGTGAACTCGTCGAGGAAGCCCTTCAGCCAGCCCGGAGCCGGCAGCAGCCCCTGGCGCACGTTGTGGGCGGTGACGTACCAGAACATGAAGATCGTGGCGACCCAGGCCAGGCAGCACCACAGGCACAGCGAGTTGATGTTGTAGAGCGACTGGTACATGAGCCAGGCGCAGAAGACGACGCCGAAGAGGGTGCCCGCGTTCAGCGTCAGCCAGTACCAGGGCCGGAACCGGGCCCCCGCCAGCAGGCTCATTCCGACGCAGATCACGATCCCGTAGGCGACCAGTCCGAGCATCGGGTTCGGGAAGCCGAAGGCGGACGCCTGGTCGCTCTTCATGATGTTGCCGCAGGAGACGATCGGGTTCAGGCTGCAGCCCGGCGTGAAGTTCGGGTCCTCCAGCAGCTTGAACTTGTCGAGCGTGATGATCCAGGCGGCGAGCAGGCCCGCGGCTCCGGTGATCACCAGCAGCAGGGCCAGGGCCCGGCTTCCCCCGACGGCCGTCCTCGGGGCGGTGTCCGCGTCCGTACCTCGTGTCGTCATACCGCCCGCTCCACATCTGCAAGGTCAACAAGCACCGGCCATTGTGCCGCATGTACCTGTGAAAGGACGGGGCCGCGGAAACTTCCCCGGCCCCGTCCCCGTCCCAAGCCCCGCCGCCGTCAGGCCAGGCGCGCCCGGACCGTGTCGACCAGCTCGGCGACCGGCACGGCCGTCTGTTCGCCGGACTCCATGTCCTTCAGCTGCACGACGCCCTCCGCGAGGTCGCGCTCACCGGCGACCACCGTGAGCGGAGCTCCGGACCGGTTGGCGTTCTTCATGTGGCTCTTGAGGCCCTTCGAACCGTACGAGAAGTCGGCCGCGACGCCCGCCTTGCGCAGCTCGGTGACGGCTGCGAAGAGCACCTTCCGGGCCTCGTCGCTCAGCGCGACCGCGAAGACGCTGGTGGCGGCCGGGATGTCCAGCTCGACGCCCTCGGCCTCGAGTGCCAGCACCGTGCGGTCCACACCGAGCGCCCAGCCCACCGACGGAAGCGCCGGTCCGCCGATCATCTCGGACAGACCGTCGTACCGGCCGCCGCCGCCCACCGCGGACTGCGAGCCCAGACCGTCGTGGACGAACTCGAAGGTGGTGCGCGTGTAGTAGTCGAGCCCGCGCACCAACTTCTCGTCGTCCTCGAAGACCACGCCCGCAGCGGTGATCAGCTCGCGGACCTCCGAGTGGTACGCCTTGCAGGCGTCACACAGGTAGTCACGCAGCATCGGTGCACCGACCAGCTGCTTCTGGACGGCCTCACGCTTGTCGTCGAGCACGCGCAGGGGGTTGATCTCAGCCCGGCGCAGCGTTTCCTCGTCCAGGTCCAGGCCGCGGAGGAACCCCTGGAGCGCCTCCCGGTAGACCGGCCGGCACTCGGCGTCGCCCAGGGAGTTCAGCAGAATCCGGAAGTTGCGCAGGCCCAGCGAGCGATACGCCTGGTCGGCCAGGATGATCAGCTCGGCGTCCAGGGCCGGGTCCTCGGCGCCGATCGCCTCGGCGCCGACCTGCGAGAAGTGGCGGTAGCGGCCCTTCTGCGGGCGCTCGTAGCGGTAGTACGAGCCGGAGTACCAGAGCTTGACCGGCAGGCCGCCGGCCTTGTGGAGGTTGGCCTCCAGCGCCGCGCGCAGCACGGAGGCGGTGCCCTCCGGGCGCAGCGCGAGGTTGGCGCCGCCCTTCGTGGTGAGGGTGTACATCTCCTTCGTCACGATGTCGGTGGATTCGCCGACACCGCGCGCGAAGAGGTCCACGTCCTCAAAGCCCGGCGTCTCGACGTATCCGTAGCCGGACTTGCGCAGCGGGCCGGAGATCGCCTCGCGAACCGCCAGGTACTTGGCCGAGTACGGCGGGATCAGGTCGTACGTGCCCTTGGGGGCCTTGAAGGTGCTCACGGATCTCTCGTCACATTCCTCGTCGTGGAGCGGCGGTGCCGTCTCCCAGGCCGGCGGCGACTTCCCGCAGGAACGGGTTGGTCGCGCGCTCGCGGCCGATGGTGGTCTGGGGACCGTGGCCGGACAGCACCACGGTCGAGTCGTCGAGCGGCAGGCACACACGGCCCAGCGATTCGAGCATCTCGGCGTGGGAGCCGCCGGGCAGGTCGGTGCGTCCGATGGAGCCGGCGAAGAGCAGGTCACCCGAGAAGAAGACCGGCGGAATGTCGGCCAACTCGGGCATCCGGAAGGTCACCGACCCCTTGGTATGCCCCGGCGCGTGCGCCACGGAGAAGTCCATGCCGGCCAGCTTCAGGGCGGCGCCGTCGGTCAGCTCGCGGACGTCGTCCGGCTCCCCCACGGTCAGCTCGCCCATGAGCGGCATCCCGATGGAGCGGCCGAGGGCCTTCTCCGGGTCGCTCATCATGTAGCGGTCCTCGGGATGGATCCAGGCCGGTACGTCGTGTGCTCCGCACACCGGGACCACCGAGGCCACATGATCGATGTGGCCATGGGTCAGCACGACCGCGACGGGCTTGAGCCGATGCTTCTTCAGCGTCTCCTCGACACCCTGGGCGGCCTGGTGGCCCGGGTCGATGATGACGCACTCCTCACCGGCGGCGGGGGCGACCACGTAACAGTTGGTCCCCCAAGCCCCTGCGGGGAACCCGGCAATCAGCACGTTCGTCCTCAATCGTCGTCCGGCGGGAGGCTGCAGATCGGAATGCTGCTGCTCAGAGCCTACCGGCGCCCCTCATTACACAGCGAACCCATATACGGTACGGCCTATCCCAGCCCGGACAGCAGTACCCATCACGCACAAGGAGACGACCCGGTGGTCACGAGCGATCAGCGGCGGCGACAGCTCGCCAAGGAGAAGTACGAGCGCCAGCAGAAGCGTCGGGCCGAGGCCCGGCAGAAGGGCCGCCGGCGCGCGGCCGTGATCGGCGCGGCGGTGGCCGTGGTGGTCGCGACGCTGGTCGGCCTGGTCGTGGGCGGCGTCTTCGACAAGGACAAGAAGGACCAGGCGGCGGACCCGTCGGCGAACCCGTCGTCCTCGGCGGCGCCCACGCCCAAGCAGTCCCCCTCGCCGGAGATGGCGATCGACCAGAAGGCGAAGTACACCTTCGCCCTGAAGACCAGTGCCGGCGACGTCAACTTCACGATGGACGCGTCGAAGACCCCGCAGACGGTGAACTCCTTCAAGTCCCTCGCCGACAAGGGCTACTTCGACAACACGAAGTGCCACCGGCTGACGGCCGGCGGGATCTTCGTGCTCCAGTGCGGTGACCCCGAGGGCACCGGCATGGGCGGCCCCGGCTACAACATCCCGGACGAGAACCTGGACTCCCTCGGCAAGGCGAACGAGCAGGGCCAGGTCATCTACCCGGCCGGCACGGTCGCGATGGCCAACACCGGTCAGCCCGGATCGGGCGGCAGCCAGTTCTTCCTCGTCTACAAGGACAGCCCGCTGGCGCCGTCGTACACCCCCTTCGGCAAGATCGACGCGGCCGGCCTGAAGGTCCTGGAGGACATCGCCAAGGCCGGTACGGCCGACGGCGGCCAGGACGGTCCGCCGAAGAACGAGGTGAAGATCGAGAAGGGCACCGTCACCCAGAGCTGACGGGCCCCCGCGGCCCCGGGCCCGGCCGGCCTCCCGTCCGTACGGCGAATTCCGTCGTGCGGGATGCGGACAGCCGGCCCGGCGGTCGCCTATGTTGGCGTTGTGCAGGGCGGGCGCTGCCCGCCCCAGGAAACTGTGGACGATGCCCAGGGGGTGGACCCCTCGCAGGCATCAGGTGGAGGAGGCGCTGTGAGCAGCGACCCGTGGGGCCGAGTCGACGAGACGGGCACCGTGTACGTGCGTACTGCCGATGGCGAGAAGGTCGTCGGTTCGTGGCAGGCGGGCACCCCTGAGGAGGCCCTGGCCTATTTCGAGCGCAAGTACGAGGGCCTGGTGGTCGAGATCGGCCTCCTCGAAAAGCGGGTGCGGACCACTGATCTGTCCGCGAAGGACGCGCAGACGGCGATCGACCACCTGCGTACGCAGGTCGACGAGCACCATGCCGTGGGCGACCTCGACGCCTTGCGCGTGCGGCTGGACAAGCTGGTCGCGACCGTGGAGTCGCGCCGCGAGGAGCGCAAGGTCCAGAAGGCCAAGCAGACGGACGAGGCCCGTGCGGCCAAGGACGCGCTGGTCGTCGAGGCCGAGCAGCTGGCGCAGAGCGACCAGTGGCGCAGTGCCGGTGAGCGGCTGCGCGCCCTGGTGGACATCTGGAAGGGGCTGCCGCGCCTGGACCGCAAGTCGGACGACGAGCTGTGGCACCGCTTCTCGCACGCCCGTTCCGCCTTCTCCAAGCGCCGCAAGGCGCACTTCGCCTCGCTGGACGCGCAGCGCGAGGATGCCCGCAAGGTCAAGGAGAAGCTGGTCGCGGAAGCCGAGTCGCTGTCGAAGTCGACCGACTGGGGTCCGACGGCCGCCCGCTACCGCGAGCTGATGGCGGACTGGAAGGCGGCGGGCCGGGCGCAGCGCGAGTCCGAGGACGACCTGTGGAACCGTTTCCGCGGTGCGCAGGACGTGTTCTTCGCGGCCCGCAGCGAGGTGTTCGCGGAGCGCGACGCCGAGCAGGTGGAGAACCTGAAGCTGAAGGAGGAGCTGGCCGACGAGGCCGAGAAGCTCGTCCCGATCACGGACCTGAAGGCGGCCCGTGCCGCGTTCCGCTCCCTCAACGAGCGCTGGGAGGCCATCGGCCACGTGCCGCGGGACGCCCGGCCGAAGGTCGAGGGCCGGATGCACGCGGTGGAGCGGGCGATCCAGGAGGCCGAGGAGGGCGAGTGGCGTCGTACGAACCCGGAGGCGCGGGCGCGTGCGGCCGGTCTGACGGGTCAGCTCCAGGCGGCCGTCGACAAGCTGCGTGAGCAGATCGACGCGGCGCGCGCCGCGGGCAACAACGCGAAGGCCGACAAGCTGGCCCGGGAACTGGAGGGCCGCCAGGCCCTGCTGGACCAGGCGCTGAAGGGCCTGGAGGAGTTCGGCGGCTGATGTACGTCTGACACGAGGGCCCCGGTACGGATTCCGTACCGGGGCCCTCGTGCGTACCCGCGTACCGCTACGGCCTACGGGCAGAGGTGACGCGGTAGACGTCGTACACGCCCTCCACACCCCGAACGGCCTTGAGGACGTGGCCGAGGTGCTTGGGGTCGCCCATCTCGAAGGTGAACCGGGAGGTGGCCACCCGGTCGCGGGAGGTCTGGACGGCCGCCGAGAGGATGTTGACGTGCTGGTCCGAGAGGACGCGGGTGACGTCGGACAGCAGCCGGGACCGGTCCAGCGCCTCGACCTGGATGGCGACCAGGAAGACCGAGGACTGGGTGGGCGCCCACTCGACCTCCAGCATCCGCTCGGGCTGCTGGGAGAGGGAGTCGACGTTGACGCAGTCCGCGCGGTGAACCGATACGCCACTGCCCCGCGTGACGAACCCGATGATCGGGTCGCCCGGCACAGGGGTGCAGCAGCGGGCCAGCTTGACCCACACGTCGTCGACGCCCTTGACGACGACACCCGGGTCGGCGTTGCTGCGCCGCTTGCCGCGGCCGCGGGCGGGCGGGATCGACTCCTCGATGTCCTCGTTGGCCGCTTCCTCGCCGCCGAGGGCCGACACCAGCTTCTGTACGACTCCCTGCGCGGCCACATGGCCCTCGCCGATCGCCGCGTACAGGGAGGAGATGTCGGGGTAGCGCATCTCGTGGGCGAGGGTGACGAGCGAGTCGCCGGTCAGGATGCGCTGGATCGGCAGGTTCTGCTTGCGCATGGCCCGCGCGATGGCGTCCTTGCCGTGCTCGATGGCCTCGTCGCGACGCTCCTTGGAGAACCAGCCGCGGATCTTGTTGCGGGCCCGCGGGGACTTGACGAAGCCCAGCCAGTCGCGGGACGGGCCGGCGCCCTCGGCCTTGGACGTGAAGACCTCGACCAGGTCGCCGTTGTCGAGCGTGGACTCCAGCGGGACCAGGCGGCCGTTGACCCTGGCCCCTATGGTGCGGTGGCCGACCTCGGTGTGGACGGCGTACGCGAAGTCCACGGGGGTGGCGCCGGCGGGCAGCGCTATGACGTCGCCCTTGGGGGTGAAGACGAAGACCTCGTTGCGGGAGAGGTCGAAGCGCAGCGAGTCGAGGAACTCGCCCGGGTCCTCGGTCTCCTTCTGCCAGTCCAGCAGCTGGCGCAGCCAGGCCATGTCGTTGACCGTGTCCTGGCCGGCGCTGCCCTTGGCGGCCTGCGGGACGTCGGTCCGTACCTTGGAGGTGCCGGCGACGGTCTGCTGCTTGTACTTCCAGTGCGCGGCGATGCCGTACTCGGCGCGGCGGTGCATGTCGAAGGTGCGGATCTGCAGCTCGACGGGCTTGCCGCTGGGCCCGATGACCGTCGTGTGGAGCGACTGGTACATGTTGAACTTGGGCATCGCGATGTAGTCCTTGAACCGGCCGGGGACCGGGTTCCACCGCGCGTGCACGGTGCCAAGGGCGGCGTAGCAGTCCCGGACGGTGTCCACCAGCACCCGGATGCCCACCAGGTCGTAGATCTCCGCGAAGTCGCGGCCGCGGACGATCATCTTCTGGTAGACGCTGTAGTAGTGCTTCGGGCGGCCCGTGACGGTGGCCTTGATCCGGGCGGCTCTGAGGTCGACCATCACCTCGTCGGTGACGACGGCCAGGTACTCGTCCCGCTTGGGCGCGCGCTCGGCGACCAGACGCACGATCTCGTCGTACATCTTCGGGTAGAGGATCGCGAAGGAGAGGTCTTCGAGCTCCCACTTGATGGTGTTCATGCCCAGCCGGTGTGCCAGCGGGGCGTAGATCTCAAGGGTCTCGCGGGCCTTCTTCTCCTGCTTCTCCCGCTTGAGGTAACGCATGGTGCGCATGTTGTGCAGCCGGTCGGCGAGCTTGATGACCAGGACGCGCGGGTCCTTGGCCATCGCCACGACCATCTTGCGGACGGTCTCGGCCTGGGCGGCCTCGCCGAACTTCACCCGGTCGAGCTTGGTGACGCCGTCGACGAGCAGGGCCACGGCGTCGCCGAAGTCGCGGCGCAGGTCTTCGAGGCCGTACTCGGTGTCCTCGACGGTGTCGTGCAGCAGACCGGCCATCAGGGTGGCCGGGTCCATGCCGAGCTCGGCGAGGATCGTGGTCACCGCGAGCGGGTGGGTGATGTACGGGTCGCCGCTCTTGCGCTTCTGGCCGCGGTGCCAGCGCTCGGCCACCTGGTAGGCCTGTTCGAGCTGGCGCAGCGTCGACGTCTCGATCTTCGGGTCGTTGCTGCGGACTATGCGGAGCAGGGGCTCCAGTACCGGGTTGTACGGGTTCGAGCGCTGCACGCCGAGCCGGGCGAGACGGGCGCGCACCCGGTTGGAGGACCCGGCCGACTTCGCGGGCGCGGGCTTGACCGGCGGCGCCGGCGGAGCCGGCGGGGGCGTGGCGGCGGCCGCCGTGGCCTGCTCGGCCTGCGGGTCGGGCTGCGCGGCGGAGATTGGCTGGACCTCGTCTGGCAAGAGCGCTCCTCAGCGGATCCGGTGCCCGTGTCCGGTCCGGATAACCCATCGTAGCGAGGCTTGCGCCCCGTCGTTTCCCCGAGCCTCCTTCGAGTGCGGGTCCGCTGCCGGGGCTCCGCCCCAGACCCCGCGCCTCAAACGCCGGCGAGGCTGAAATATAGCCCCGCTGGCGTTTGAGGCGCTGGGGGTCCCCCCGACGCAGCCAGGGGGAGGGTCCGGGGGCGGCGCCCCCGGACAACGGCGGCGCAGACGAAAGCGGCGGGCACCCGGGATGTCCCGGATACCCGCCGCTTCGCGCAGCAAGGGTCAGACCACGATCAGCGCGTCCAGCGGCGCAGCCCCAAGGGCGCTGGCCAGCTTGGCCCGCCCCGGGAGGAACGACAGTTCCATCAGCACCGCCACGCCCGCGACCTCGGCCCCGGCGCGCCGGATGAGCGAGAGCGAGGCCTCGGCGGTACCACCGGTGGCCAGCACGTCGTCGATGACCATGACCCGGTCACCGGCCGCCAGATCCTCCGCGTGGACCTCGATCTCCGCGGTGCCGTACTCCAGCTCGTACGACTGCGCGAGCGTCGCGCCCGGCAGCTTTCCGGCCTTGCGTACCGGCACGAAGCCGATCCCGGCCTGTACGGCCACCGGAGCCGCCAGGATGAACCCCCGCGCCTCCAGCCCGACGATCTTCGTCGCGCCGTACAGCCCGGCCAGTTCCACCAGGGCCCGCGTCAGCGCGGCGAACGCCTCGGGGTCCGCCAGCAGGGGGGTGATGTCCTTGAACATCACGCCCTGCTTCGGGTAGTCCGGCACGTCCTTGATCCGGCTGAGCAGCAGCGCCCGGACGTCCTCGGACAGGACCTCGGTCACCGCCGCCGCCCCGACCGGCCCTGCGCCACGACCTGCGGCTCGTCCTCGGCCTCGTAGGCCTCGTCCGGGGACTCGCCCTTGGCCGCCGCGGCCGCCCGCTTCGCGAGCACCCGCTTCTTCAGCGCCTTCATCGCCGGCTCGCGCTCCTTGAGGTCCACGACCAGCGGGGTCGCGATGAAGATCGAGGAGTACGCACCGGCCGCGAGGCCGACGAACAGCGACAGCGAGATGTCGTTCAGCATGCCGGCGTCAAGGAAGCCGCCACCGATGAACAGCAGGGCCGCGACCGGGAGCAGCGCCACGACCGTGGTGTTGATCGAGCGGACCAGCGTGCCGTTGATGCTGCGGTTGGCGATCTCGCTGTACGTCCAGCGGGTCTGCTTGGTGATGTCCTTCGACCCCTCCTTGAGACCGTCGAAGACGACGACGGTGTCGTAGAGCGAGTAACCGAGGATCGTCAGCAGACCGATGACCGTACCGGGGGTGACCTCGAAGCCGACGAGCGCGTAGATGCCGACGGTGATCGTGAGGTCGTGGATCAGGGCGATCAGTGCCGCGACCGCCATCCGCCACTCGAAGGCGATGGCCAGGTAGATCACCACGAGGATCATGAAGATCCCGAGGCCCGTCCAGGCCTTGTTGGCGATCTGCTCGCCCCAGCTGGGGCCGACCAGGTCCGCGTTGATGTCCTTCTCGGTGACCTGGAGGTCGGTGGCGAGCTGCTTCTTCACGGTGGTCGCGGAGTCGGTGTCCAGACCGGAGATCTGGATCCGCAGGCCGCCGGTGCCGAGTTCCTGGACGATCGCGTCGTGGCCGGAGGCCTTTTCCGCGTCCTCCGTCGCCTTGGCGACCGAGACGGCCGTCTTCGGGGTGGTGAAGACGGCACCGCCCTTGAACTCGATGCCCATGTTGAGGCCCTGAACGGCCAGGGCCACGATCGCCGTGATGGTGATCAGGATGGAAACGCCGTACCAGAGAAAGCGCTTGCCGACGAAGTCGTAGCCGACCTCACCGCGGTACAGCTTGGCGCCGAGATCTCCCAGCTTCGACATCTCTCACGCCTCCTTTGCGTCGACGGGGGCGGGGGCGGAACCGGTACGGCGGGACCGGCGCAGCGGGGGCTTGGCGCCGAGCCGCTTGGGGTCGAGCCCGGACCACGGGTGACCGCTGGCGAAGAACTTCGTACGCGCCAGCAGCGTCATGACGGGCTTGGTGAAGAGGAACACCACGACCACGTCGAGCACGGTGGTCAGACCCAGCGTGAAGGCGAAGCCCTGCACCTTGCCGACGGTGACGATGAACAGCACCGCAGCCGCCAGGAACGACACGAAGTCGGAGACCAGGATCGTGCGGCGGGCACGGGGCCAGGCGCGCTCGACGGCCGGACGCAGGGTGCGTCCCTCGCGGATCTCGTCCCGGATGCGTTCGAAGTACACGATGAACGAGTCCGCCGTGATGCCGATCGCCACGATCGCACCGCAGACGGCGGGCAGGTTCAGCGCGAAGCCGATGCCCTTTCCGAGCAGCGCCATGATCGTGTAGGTCAGGATCGCGGAGACCAGGAGGCTGACGATCGCGACGAGCGCCAGGCCCCGGTAGTAGATCAGCAGGTAGAGCACCACGAGGAGGAGGCCGATCGCGCCCGCGATCAGGCCGGCCTTCAGCTGCTCGCCGCCGAGCGCGGCGGTGACGGTGGTGACGCTGTCCTCCTGGAAGGACAGCGGCAGGGCGCCGTACGAGAGCATGTTGCCCAGGTCCTGCGCGGACTGCTGGTTGAAGCCGCCGGAGATCTCGGCGTTGCCGCCGGTCAGCGCCTGGCTCACGGACGGGTCGGAGATGACCTCGCCGTCGAGCACGATCGCGAACTGGTTCTGCGGCATCTGCTTGGTGGCCAGCTCACCGGTGATCTTGGCGAACTTGTCGGCGCCCTTGTCGGTGAACTGCATGGTGACGATCCACTGACCGCGCTGCGGGTCGATGACGCCCTTGGCGTCCTTCACGTCCTGGCCGTTGACCTGCGCCGGACCGAGGACCCACTTGCCCCAGGCGTTGCCGCGCTTGCCACAGGCGAGCATCGGCTCCTCGGGCTTGGCGCCCTTGCCTGCGGCGGCACGCTGCGCCTCGTCGTTGCAGTCCAGCGCCGCGAACTTCGCCTGCAGGGCGGCGGCCGCCGCCTCGTCGCCCGTGGGCGGCGTGGAGGCGGAGGGGGACGGAGCCTTGTCGTCTGCCTTCTTCGACTCGCTCGCCGAGGGCGAGGGAGTGGGCGCGGCCGGGGCCTTGAGGGCCTCGCTGAGCGCGCGGCCCTGGGAAGTGGCGCTGGACGACGGGGTGGCCGAGGGACTGGTCTTGCCGTCCCCGGCCTTGGGGGCGCCGGAGCCGCTCGCGGAGGGGCTCGGGCTCTGGGTGCCCTCGGGGGCGACCGGGGCGCCGTCCGCGAAGGCCAGGACCGGGCGGAAGTACAGCTGGGCGGTGGTACCGACCTGCTGACGCGCCTGCTCTTCGTTCGTCCCCTTGGGGATGTTCACGATGATGTGGTCGCGGCCCTGTGTCTGGACCTCGGCCTCCGACACGCCGAGCCCGTTGACGCGGCGCTCGATGATGCCGACCGCCGTGTTCATGTTGGTCTCGTTGACGGCGCTCTCTTTGCCGGGCTCGCTCTTGGCCTTGAGCGTGATGCTCGTGCCGCCGGCGAGGTCGATGCCGAGCCGGGGAGTCGTCTGCTTCGAGAGGAACATCCCCGCGGTGAGCGCCACCATCGCGATCAGGATGATCGCCAGGGCGCGCCCCGGCCTCCCCTGAGCCCCCGTGGGCCGCCGGCCCTTCTTCGGTGCTGCCACCTTGTCGTTTCTCCCTGTCCAACCGCCCCGCGCCGGGTCAGCGCGCGGACGGCCACGAAAATGTGTGGTGGGGACCCCTGCCCCCCGCAGAAGTGGGTCACTGACCGGGGCCGCGACGGTCGCCGGTCTGACGCCCTCGCGGTCCCCGGCCGAGCGCTACTTCGCGCCGGCCTCGCCGTCTGCCTTGCCGTCCTTGGGCTCGTCGTCGCCCTCGGGGGCGTCCTTCTTGCCCAGGTCGAGCTTCGGCGCCTCATCCTCGCCCTTGGTGAGGGAGGAGGCGTCGTCCGGGACGACCGGCGTGTCGGTCGTCACGTCATCGCCGATGCCGTGGACGATGCGGTTGTACTCCGCATCCTCGAGAACGGCGCCGATGGCGTTCTTGGCGAAGATCGCGTGGACGCCGGGAGCCACCTCGAGGGTGACCGTGTCGTCACCGATCTCCTTCACCGTGGCGTACATGCCGCCGATGGTGCGGACCCCGGTGCCGGGCGTCATGTGGTCGCGCATCTGCGCGGCTGCCTGCTGCTTCTTCTTCGCGGAGCGGGTCATCAGGAACATCGCGCCGATGAGCACGATGAACGGGAGGAGTGTCATGAGACTCACGGGACGGTGATCCTTCGCACGACCGCACGCGGACGGCGGCCTTTTCTACGGGGGGTGGGCATACCGACCCGAAGGGTCGGCATCGGCGGAGTCTAGGCGAGTCCGCACCGATGGAACAACGCCCAGCATGGCACCGCAGTTCCTGAGGGGGCGAACCTCCGCGCCGTCAGGCCCCGAACAAGCCCTGTTGTCCGCTTGATCCGCTCCCGCCGTGCTGCGGCGGAACAAGCCCCAGGTGGGCCCATGCGGCGGGCGTCGCGACCCGCCCGCGGGGGGTACGCGCGAGCAGCCCCTCCCGTACCAGGAAGGGCTCGGCGACCTCCTCCACGGTCTCCCGCTCCTCGCCGACGGCCACGGCGAGGGTGGACAGCCCGACGGGCCCGCCGCCGAACAGCTTCAGCAGCGCCTCCAGCACGGCCCGGTCCAGCCGGTCGAGCCCGCGCGCGTCCACCTCGTACACCTGGAGGGCGGTACCGGCCACCTCGCGGGTGATCACCCCGTCGGCCCGTACCTGGGCGTAGTCGCGGACGCGGCGCAGCAGCCGGTTGGCGATGCGCGGGGTGCCGCGGGAGCGCCCGGCGATCTCGGCGGCGCCGGCGGTGTCGATCTCGACGTCGAGGAGGCGGGCGGAGCGGTGGATGACGCGCTCCAGCTCCGCAGGGGCGTAGAACTCCATGTGCCCGGTGAAGCCGAAGCGGTCCCGCAGCGGGGGCGGCAGCAGGCCGGCACGGGTGGTCGCCCCGACGAGGGTGAAGGGCGGCAGCTCCAGGGGAATGGCGGTGGCGCCCGGCCCCTTGCCGACGATCACGTCGACGCGGAAGTCCTCCATGGCCATGTAGAGCATCTCCTCGGCGGGCCGGGACATGCGGTGGATCTCGTCGAGGAAGAGCACCTCGCCCTCCTGGAGGGAGGACAGGATGGCGGCGAGGTCTCCGGCGTGCTGGATGGCGGGGCCGGACGTGATCCGGATGGGCGCGCCCATCTCGGCGGCGATGATCATGGACAGCGTGGTCTTGCCGAGGCCGGGCGCGCCGGAGAGCAGGACGTGGTCGGCGGTGGCTCCGCGCTGGCGGGCCGCCTTGAGGACGAGGTCCAGCTGCTGGCGGACCTTCTCCTGCCCGACGAACTCACCGAGGTCCTTGGGCCGCAGGGCCGCCTCGACGGCCGTGTCCTCGCCGTCTGCGGCGGCCGCCACCAGGCGCTCGGTCTCGGCGTCGGTCTCGTCGTCCCAGTTCACGGTGTCAGTCTGCCTTCTCGGTTCGTACGGTGGTCTGCCGGGTGCGGGCCGGTCCCTGCGGGGCACTCCCCCACCCCGCCCCTTCGCCGTGTCCCGGGCTCCGCCCGGACCCGCGCCTCAAACGCCGGCGAGGCTGAATACTCCAGCCCCCGCCGACACAATCCAGCCCCGCCGGCGTTTGAGGCGCGGGGGTCCGGGGGCCGGCCCCCGGCAACGGCGCCGCACGGGCGTCACCTGGCGCGGTTCAGGGACTGGAGGGCGGCCCGCAGGAGCTGCGGTACAGGGGCCGAACCGCCGGCGGCGATGGCCGCCTCGGCCTGCGGCGTCACCGCCGAGACGGCTTCGTCGGCCTCACGGGAGGCGTATCCGAGCCCGATCAGCGCCGCGGCGAGCTGCTCCGTCCACGGGGCCGGCCCCGACGCGGCGGCCCGCTGCGCCCCCACCAGGCCGCTCGAACCCAGCGGGGCGCCCAGCTTGTCCTTCAGCTCCAGCAGCAGCTTCTGCGCGCCCTTCTTGCCGATGCCCGGCACCGCCGTCAGCGCCTTCTCGTCCCCCGTGGAGACGGCCAGCCGCAGCGCGTCCGGGCTGTGCACCCCGAGCATCGCCTGCGCCAGCCTCGGCCCGACCCCGCTCGCGGTCTGCAGCAGCTCGAAGACCTGCCGCTCGTCGTCGTCGGCGAAGCCGTAGAGCGTGAGCGAGTCCTCCCGTACGACCAGCGACGTGGCCAGCCGGGCCTGCTCCCCCATCCGCAGGCCGGCGATGGTGTTCGGCGTGCACTGCACGGCCATGCCCACCCCCCCGACCTCGATCACGGCGAGGGTGGGGGCGAGCGCGGCGACCGGGCCGCTGACGAAGGCGATCATCGGGTACGGCCTTTCGAGCCAGAGGCATGCAGGGCGACCGCCTGCTGGAGGCGGTTCTGGGCGGGGGCCCGCCAGATGTGGCAGATGGCGAGGGCGAGGGCGTCGGCGGCGTCCGCGGGCTTGGGCGGTTCGGCCAGCCGCAGCAGGCGGGTGACCATCGCGCCGACCTGCGCCTTGTCGGCCCGGCCGCTGCCGGTGACGGCGGCCTTGACCTCGCTCGGGGTGTGCAGGGCGACCGGTATGCCGCGGCGCGCCGCGCACAGCATGGCGACGGCGCTCGCCTGGGCGGTGCCCATCACGGTGCTGACGTTGTGCTGGCTGAACACCCGCTCCACGGCGACGACTTCGGGCCGGTGCGCATCGAGCCATTCCTCGATGCCCTGCTCGATGGCGACCAGCCGGTGGCCCAACTCGGCGTCCGCGGGCGTCCGTACGACCCCCACTCCGAGCATGGTCAGGGGGCGGCCGGCGACACCCTCGACGACGCCGACACCGCACCGCGTCAGCCCCGGGTCCACACCGAGTACGCGCACTCGCCCACCCCTGCTCTTCGATCATCTGTCCGTCCGGTGCAGGCTATCGGGCACCACTGACAAAGCGGCGGGGCGACAGGGTGTGTCCTGTCGGCCCGCCGCGAAGACGCGTGACGCTTTAGGCGTCGACCTTCTCCATGACCTCGTCCGAGACGTCGAAGTTGGCGAAGACGTTCTGCACGTCGTCGCTGTCCTCCAGCGCGTCGATCAGCTTGAAGATCTTGCGCGCGCCCTCTTCGTCCAGCTCGACCTGCATGGTCGGCAGGAAGTTGGAGTCGGCCGAGTCGTAGTCGATGCCCGCCTCCTGGAGCGCGGTACGGACCGCGACCATGTCGGTGGCCTCGCTGATGATCTCGAAGCTCTCGCCGAGGTCGTTGACCTCTTCGGCACCCGCCTCGAGCACCGTCTCCAGCACGTCGTCCTCGGAGAGCTCGCCCTTGGGCAGGAGGACGACACCCTTACGGTTGAACAGGTACGAGACCGAGCCCGGGTCGGCCATCGAGCCGCCGTTGCGGGTCATGGCGACACGCACGTCGGACGCGGCACGGTTGCGGTTGTCGGTGAGGCACTCGATGAGCACCGCGACACCGTTCGGACCGTAGCCTTCGTACATGATCGTCTCGTAGTCGGCGCCGCCGGCCTCGAGGCCGCCGCCGCGCTTGACCGCGGAGTCGATGTTCTTGTTCGGGACCGAGCTCTTCTTGGCCTTCTGGATGGCGTCGAAGAGCGTCGGGTTGCCATCGATGTCGGCGCCGCCCATACGGGCCGCGACCTCGATGTTCTTGATCAGCTTCGCGAAGAGCTTGCCGCGCTTGGCGTCAACCACGGCCTTCTTGTGCTTCGTCGTAGCCCATTTAGAGTGGCCGGACATCTGCCTGTCTCCTTCGCGTCACCAACAGTGTTCGCCTCAGATCCTACCGGGACGCCGTTACAGCCCCGCGCGCACCATGTCGACGAAGTACGCGTGAACGCGGTCGTCGCCGGTCAGCTCGGGGTGGAACGAGGTCGCGAGGACGTTGCCCTGGCGCACGGCGACCGTGTGGCCGTCGTACGTGGCGAGCACCTCGGCGGCGCCGCCGACGGACTCGACCCACGGGGCGCGGATGAAGACGCCCTCGACCGGGCCGTCCGCTATGCCCGCGAAGTCGATCTTCGCCTCGAAGGACTCGTTCTGACGGCCGAAGGCGTTGCGGCGGACGATCATGTCGATGCCGCCCAGGGTCTCCTGGTCCTCACGGCCGTCCAGGAGCTTGTCCGCCAGCATGATCATGCCGGCGCAGGTGCCGTACACGGGCATGCCTGCGGCCACGCGCTCGCGCAGCGGCTCCAGCATGCCGAACAGCACGGCGAGCTTCGACATGGTGGTGGACTCGCCGCCGGGGATCACCAGGGCGTCGACCTCGGCGAGCTCCTCCGGACGCCGGACCGGCCTGGCCACGGCGTCCGCCGAGGCCAGGGCGATCAGGTGCTCCCGTACATCGCCCTGGAGAGCCAGGACACCGATGACTGGGGTGTTCGTCATGACGTGATTACCAGCCGCGGTTGGCGTAGCGCTCGGCCTCGGGGAGGGTGTCGCAGTTGATGCCGACCATGGCCTCGCCCAGGTTGCGGGACGCGTCCGCGATGATCTTCGGGTCGTCGTAGAAGGTGGTGGCCTTCACGATGGCGGCGGCGCGCTTGGCCGGGTCGCCCGACTTGAAGATGCCGGAGCCGACGAAGACACCCTCGGCGCCGAGCTGGCGCATCAGGGCGGCGTCGGCCGGGGTGGCGACGCCACCGGCGGAGAACAGCACGACGGGGAGCTTGCCGAGCTCGGCAACTTCCTTGACGAGCTCGTACGGGGCGCGCAGCTCCTTGGCGGCGGCGTACAGCTCGTTGTTGTCGAAGCCGCGCAGCTTGGCGATCTCGTTCTTGATCTGACGCAGGTGGCGGACGGCCTCGACGACGTTGCCCGTGCCGGCCTCGCCCTTCGAGCGGATCATGGCCGCGCCCTCGGCGATGCGGCGCAGGGCCTCGCCCAGGTTGGTGGCGCCACAGACGAAGGGGGTGGTGAACGCCCACTTGTCGGAGTGGTTGACCTCGTCGGCCGGGGTCAGGACCTCGGACTCGTCGATGTAGTCGACGCCGAGGGACTGCAGGACCTGGGCCTCGACGAAGTGGCCGATGCGGGACTTGGCCATCACGGGGATGGAGACGGCCTCGATGATCTCTTCGATCATGTTCGGGTCCGACATGCGGGCGACCCCGCCGTCCTTGCGGATGTCGGCCGGGACCCGCTCCAGGGCCATGACGGCCACGGCGCCGGCGTCCTCGGCGATCTTCGCCTGCTCGGCGTTGACCACGTCCATGATCACGCCGCCCTTGAGCTGCTCGGCCATGCCGCGCTTGACGCGCGAGGTGCCGATGGCCGACTCGGCGGACTGGGGGGAGGTGGGAAGCGTGCTCACGGATTGACCTCACTCGAAGTGAACTCGAAAAGGGACGGGTACTACTGGCAGAGGAAACCCCACCGATCAGGCCACTACAAGGGCCAATGTGGAGTCAGTGGCTCTTCCACTTGTCCCCGGCGGCCCTGGCCCGCCCCTTGCGTTGCCCCCATCTTGCCCTGGCCCGCCCCTTGCGGCCCTACGCGGGCCGGTCGGCCAGGTCCACCGGAGGCTCGTCGTCCATTTCGAAGGCGAGCGGGAAGGGGGCGTGGCCCGCCAGGCGGAACCAGCGGACCTTGCGGTGCCTGCGCAGGGCGCGGGCGGCCCGTACGGAGTCATTGTGGAACCTGCGCGCCATGGGCACCCGGCGAACCGCCGCGGCCAGCTCCTCGGTGGCCCCGGCCCCACCCGGAGCCGCCTTCAGCACCTCGACCTGGGCGGCGTCGGCGAAGACCGCCCGCAGCGCCTGGCTGAGCTCGCTCTCGGCGACCTCGCGGTGCTCCTCCTCGGCCTGCCGGGCGGCGTGCGCGGCCTCGTACAGCACCAGGGAGGAGGCGGGGTCCAGCACCCCGGAGGTGGCCACCTCCAGCACCACGGAGGCCCGCCGCACGAGCTGCGCGTCGAGCGCGGCCTTCGCGGCGTCCATCCGCGAGTGCAGCCGGTCCAGCCGGCCGGCGGTCCAGCTGAGGTAGACCCCGATGACACCGAGAGCCAGGGCAATCCAGACAAGGGTTTCGATCACGCTGCGCGACCCTACCGCTCCACGCGCCCCCGGTGCCCATCGCCCCTCACCGGCCCGCCGCGGGAT
The DNA here is from genome assembly GCF_055571215.1 of Streptomyces sp. NPDC030995. NCBI lineage: Bacteria > Bacillati > Actinomycetota > Actinomycetes > Kitasatosporales > Streptomycetaceae > Streptomyces > Streptomyces sp. NPDC030995. The sequence continues at coordinate 296,375 of NZ_JBVIFS010000003.1, read as the reverse complement.
CCGTCAGGGTCGTGATCCGCCGGCTGGTGCCGCCGGGACACCCCCTACGCGTCCCGCGAGAAGCCGAGCCGGGTGCGCAGCGGCACCCGCTCGTCCGTGTCGACGGCCGTCGCACCGTCCGTCACCGTCTCGTAGACGGCCAGGATGTCCGCGCCGACCGTGGACCAGTCGAAGCGCCGGACGTGCGCCGAGCCGCGGGCGCTGAGCTGCGCGCGGCGGGCCGGATCGCGCAGCAGGGTGATCGCCGCCGTCGCCAGGGCGTCGGCGTTCTCGTTGGCGAAGAGGTCGCCCGCCCCGCCCTGGTCCAGGACCTGCGCGAAGGCGTCCAGGTCCGAGGCCAGCACCGCGGCACCCGCCGACAGCGCCTCGACCAGGATGATGCCGAAGCTCTCGCCGCCCGTGTTCGGGGCGACGTACACGTCGACGCTGCGCAGCAGCCGCGCCTTGTCCTCGTCCGAGACCATGCCGAGGAATTCGACGCGCGAGCGGAGGTCCGCGGGCAGCGAGGCCACCGCCTCCTCCTCGTCACCGCGGCCCGCCACCAGGAGCCGTACGTCCGGACAGGCCTCCACGATCTTGGGGAAGGCCGCCATCAGCACGGGCAGGCCCTTGCGCGGTTCGTCGATGCGGCCGATGAAGCCCAGCGTCCCGCCGGACCACTCGGCCTTCGGCTCGGCCTCGGCGAAGAAGTCCACGTCGACCCCGTTCGGGATCACCACCGCGTCCCCGCCGAGGTGCTCCACCAGGGTGCGCCGCGCGTACTCGCTCACCGCGATCCGTGCGCTGATCTTCTCCAGCGCCGGCTGCAGAATCGGGTACGCGGCGATCATCGCGCGGGACCGCGGGTTCGAGGTGTGGAAGGTCGCCACGATCGGCCCCTGCGCCGCCCAGCAGGTCAGCAGGCCCAGCGAGGGGGAGGTCGGCTCGTGGATGTGGATCACGTCGAAGGAGCCGTCCTGCAGCCAGCGCCGCACCCGGGCCGCCGACAGGAACCCGAAGTTCAGCCGGGCCACCGAACCGTTGTACGGAACCGGCACCGCCCGCCCCGCCGAGACGACGTACGGCGGCAGCGGGGTGTCCTCGTCCGCCGGGGCCAGGACCGACACCTCGTGGCCGAGGCGGATCAGGTGCTCGGCCAGGTCGCGGATGTGGAACTGGACCCCGCCCGGCACGTCCCACGAGTACGGGCACACGATGCCGATCTTCACTGCGCGCGCTCCCCCTGATCGGTCAGGTCGTCCAGCCACAGCCGCTGCAGCATGTGCCAGTCCTCCGGGTGCTCGGCGATGCCCCACGCGAAGACGTCCGCCACGGCCTGGGTCATCGCGGCGGTCTTCTCGACCCGGGTGCCGGTCCTGGGCTCCTCCACCTCGGCGTGGATCCGGCCGTACATCTTCGGGGTGTCCCCGTAGTGCAAGGTGGCCGGAAGCAGTACCGCGCCGGTCTGCTGGGCCAGCAGCGCCGGGCCGGCCGGCATGCGCGCCGTGGAGCCGAAGAAGTCCACCTCGACCCCGGAGGCCGACAGGTCCCGGTCCGCGACCAGGCAGACCATGCCACCGGAGCGCAGCCGGCGGGCGAGGGTGCCGAAGGCGGCGCCGCCGCTGTGCGGCAGGACCTCCATGCCCAGGCTCTCCCGGTAGGCCACGAAGCGGTCGTAGAGGGACTCGGGCTTGAGCCGCTCGGCGACCGTGGTGAAGGGCACTCCGACGTGTCCGATGGCCCAGGCCCCGGCGAGGTCCCAGTTGGCCAGGTGCGGCAGGGCGACGATCACCCCGCGCCCGGAGGCGAGGGCCTCGCGCAGCAGGTGCTCGTCCTTGAACTCGACGTCCGTGCTGAACCGCTTCGGGTCCATCGTCGGCAGCCGGAAGGACTCCATCCAGTACCGCATGTACGAGCGCATGCCGGCCTTGGAGAGCTCGCGCAGCCGCTCCGGCCCGGCCTCGGGCACCACCCGCGCCAGATTCGACTCCAGCCGCAGCACGCTCTTGCCGCGCCGCTTCCACGCGAAGTCCGCGATCCGCCGCCCCAGGGCCACCGCGGCCGGTTCGGGCAGCTTCTTGACCCCGGCCCAGCCGAGCCCGTACAGCCCGTCGACCAGCTTGTCCTGCGCGGTGCCCATCAGGCCGCGCCGCCCTCGGCGGTCGCGGCCTCGGCGTCGGCCTCCGCCGACTCGCGGCGTACGGTGACCACCCGCTGGATCAGCGTGACGAGCGAGCCCACCGCGACGACCCACAGGGCGATCGGCAGGAGCACCCCGATCCAGGACGGCACCCCGAAGGTCTCCAGGCCCGACAGGCCGGCCGCGACCAGCGAGATCACCAGGCGCTCGGCCCGTTCGATGAGCCCGTTGACGGCCACCGGCAGCCCGATCGACTCGCCGCGCGCCTTCGTGTACGAGACCACCTGGCCGCTGGCCAGGCAGAAGATCGCCACCGCGCACAGCACGTTGTCGTTCCCGGAGCCCGCGTACCAGAGCGCGAGACCGCCGAAGATCGCCGAGTCGGCCACCCGGTCGAGGGTGGAGTCGAGGAACGCTCCCCAGCGGCTGGAGACCCCGGCCTGGCGGGCCATGTTCCCGTCCACCAGGTCGGAGAAGACGAAGAGGGTGATGGTGATGGTGCCCCAGAAGAACTCCCCCCGGGGGAAGAAGACCAGCGCTCCCGCCACCACTCCGGCCGTGCCGATCAGGGTGACCGCGTCCGGGCTCACCCCCCGCCGGAGCAGAAATGCGGCGAATGGCGTGAGAACACGCGTGAAGAATGCACGCGCGTACTTGTTCAGCATGGCCTTCCCGGAGGGTCGCTGGGCCGCACGGCCACCACGGCCACCGGCGGGCCCATCGTAGCCAGCGCGCCGCCGCCCGGATGCCGCGCACCCACCGGTTCGCGCCATGTAAGACGTACTTCACGTCGCGGACCGGCTCCGGGGCGCTCCCGGGGCCGTCCCCGGTACGACGTATGGACGCGGTGTGACAGCAGTGCAAAGCTCGAAGAACCGCGTATTCCTCCGTCACCACCGGGAGGCACGAGCACCATGGGAGCCACATCACACCAAGCCGGAGCCGCCGGCAGGGCACTGACGGCCGACCGCCCCTCCGCCATCCGGAATGTCGTGCTGGTCGGCCACAGCGGATCCGGCAAGACCACGCTGGTCGAAGCCCTCGCCCTGACCGCCGGAGCGGTCAACCGGGCGGGCCGGGTCGAGGACGGTGCCACCGTCTCCGACTACGACGAGATCGAACACCGCCGGCAACGCTCGATCCAGCTCTCCCTCGTCCCGGTCGAATGGGGCGGAATCAAGATCAACATCCTGGACACCCCCGGATACGCCGACTTCGTCGGGGAACTCAGGGCCGGTCTGCGCGCCGCGGACGCGGCCCTTTTCGTCGCCTCGGCCTCGGACGGGATCGACGGGGCCACCCGCATGGTCTGGGACGAGTGCGAGGCCGTCGGCATGCCCCGCGCCATCGTCGTGACGCACCTGGAGGCCGCCCGCTCCGACTACACGCAGATGACCACCGTCTGCGGCGAGATCTTCGGCGCCGAGGATCCCGACGCGGTCATCCCGCTCTACCTCCCCCTGCACGGAGCGGCCGGCCCCGACGGGCACGCCCCCGTCACCGGCCTCCTCGGCCTGCTCTCCCAGCGCGTCTACGAGTACGCCTCCGGCGAGCGCGTGGAGCGCGACCCGGACCCCGCCGAGCTCGCCCTCATCGCCGACGCCCGCTCCCGCCTCATCGAGGGGATCATCGCGGAGAGCGAGGACGAGAGCCTCATGGACCGCTACCTCGGCGGCGAGGACATCGACATCAAGACCCTCGTGGACGACCTGGAGCGCGCCGTCGCCCGCGGCACCTTCCACCCCGTCCTGATGGCCGCTCCCGCCACCGACGGCGCCAAGCAGGGCCTCGGCACGGTCGAACTCCTCGAACTGATCACAGGCGGCTTCCCCACCCCCGTGGAACGCGCCGCCCTCACCGTCCGCGCCCCCGACGGCTCCGCCCGCCCCGCCGTCACCTGCGATCCCGCCGGCCCCCTCGTCGCCGAGGTCGTCAAGACCTCCTCCGACCCCTACGTCGGCCGCGTCTCCCTCGTACGCGTCTTCTCCGGCACCCTGAACCCCGAGGAGACCGTGCACGTCAGCGGGCACGGCCTCGCCGACCGCGGCCACGAGGACCACGATGTCGACGAGCGGATCGGCGCCCTCAGCTCCCCCTTCGGCAAACAGCAGCGCACCCTCACCCGGTGCATCGCCGGGGACCTGGCCTGCGTGGCCAAGCTCTCCCGCGCGGAGACCGGAGACACCCTCTCCGCCAAGGACCAACCGCTCCTCATGGAGCCCTGGACCATGCCCGACCCGCTGCTCCCCCTCGCCGTCGAGGCCCACAGCAAGGCCGACGAGGACAAGCTCTCCCAGGGCCTGGCCCGGCTCGTCGCCGAGGACCCCACCATGCGGCTGGAGCAGAACCCGCACACCCACCAGGTCGTCCTCTGGTGCCTCGGCGAGGCGCACCAGGACGTCGCCCTGGAACGGCTGCGCACCCGGTACGGCGTCCAGGTCGACCCCGTCCCGCACAAGGTGAGCCTGCGCGAGACCTTCGGCGCCAAGGCCGCCGGCCGCGGCCGGCACGTCAAACAGTCCGGCGGCCACGGCCAGTTCGCGATCTGCGAGATCGAGGTGGAGCCGCTCCCGCCGGGCAGCGGCATCGAGTTCGTCGACAAGGTCGTCGGCGGCGCGGTGCCCCGCCAGTTCATCCCGTCCGTGGAGAAGGGCGTACGCACCCAGGCCGCCCGCGGGGTCGCGGCCGGATACCCGCTGGTCGACGTGCGGATCACCCTCCTCGACGGCAAGGCGCACTCGGTGGACTCCTCCGACGCCGCCTTCCAGACCGCCGGGGCCCTGGCCCTGCGCGAGGCCGCCGCCGAGGCCCGCATCGACCTGCTCGAACCGGTCGCCGAGCTCGCCGTCCTCGTCCCCGACGAATACGTCGGCCCGGTCATGAGCGACCTCGCGGGCCGGCGCGGCCGCGTCGTCGGCACCGACCAGGCCGGCGCCGGGCGCACCCGGGTACGCGCCGAGATCCCCGAGATCGAGATCGGCCGCTACGCCGTCGAGCTGCGCTCCGTCTCGCACGGCACCGGCCGCTTCGCCCGGGCCTACGCCCGGCACGAACCCATGCCCCCACAGATCGCGGACAAGGTGCGCGAACAGGCCGAGAAGGGAAGCTGACTGACATAGCGTCGGAAGAGTCGCCCACCCAACCTTCTTGCGGTGGGCGGCATTTCCCTGTCCCATGACCATGGGGGGAGATCCGCCGATAGGCTCATCGGCGCACCAAAAGAGCACGAACGCACAGCGATGGGGGCAGCGGTGGCGGACGACGGATTCGACTTCAGGCCCGGGGCGCAGATTCCTCTCCAGGGCGGCAGTGGGCAGACGGCGGCGACCAACGCCCTCGCCTCGGCCGCGTACCGCGACGGCGGAAACGACAGCAAACTGGAGAAGATACTCACCGCCAACAGCGAGAACCACCCCGCGACGGTCAAGCCCCCGAAGATCTCCCTCTTCGAGCCCAGCCTCGGCGAGGCCTTCTGCCGGGCCGTCGAGGCCCGCACCCTGGCCCCGGGCCGCAAGCCCCTCATCCAGTCCTTCGGCGCCGATCCGCAGTCCGTGGTGGAGCACTGCCTGGCCGCCTCCCACATCCGCAAGGAGCGGGACCGCAGGCTCCGGCTGATCATGCTGGTCTGCGGCGTGCTGTTCCTGCCCGGTCTGCTGCTCTGGCTGGGCCTGTTCCAGCTCCGCAAGAGCCTGGCTTCCAAGGAGGGCAAGCGCGGATCCGCGATCAGCACCGCGGTGCTGGTCGGCGTCGGCATCGTGGCGGCCGTCCTGATGTTCAAGCTGCCGCTCACCGGTGTCCTCGGCTTCTACGCGCGCGGCGTGATCATCGCCCCGGTCCTGGGCTGGCTGCTCGCCCGCCGGACCTGCGAGGCCACCGCACGGGACCTGCGGGCCCGCTGGGACGGGCTGCTGTCCGGCGGCGGGGTCGGAGCCAAGATCCCGGAGGCCGTGCCCGGCAACCCCGACGAGAAGGCGCGCGAGGACCTGCGCCACCAACTGGCCAAGCTCACCGCGGAGGACCGCAGCAACCAGGTCTTCTACGCGGGCCCCAAGGGCATACTCGGCATGGGCACCCGGTGGGGCAGCTGGCAGATGGCCGAGGAGCTCGCCCCCAAGGTCGAGGGCATGGAGATCCACCCCTTCCGCAGCTGGGACGTCATACGCGCGATCGACACCCAGCTCCGCAAGCTGGAGCGCGGCCCCCTGCACACCGGCGGCTTCCCGCCCGCCGCGATCCAGCACTGGATCGTCACCCCGATCGGCGAAGGCGCCGCCGAGGTGGCCCGCCCCACCGGCGAGAACGTCGAGGCCTTCCTCATCAAGCCGCACGAGATCACCCGGATCTGCAACGAGCAGCAGTTCAGCGCCGGCAACCGGCACTACCTGGGCATCCAGTACCCGCTCTGGGACGGCCAGCTGGTCATCAACATGCTGGTCACGGTCACCGTGCTCTACAAGACCCTGCGCGTCGACGTCACCGCGCACGCCCTGGGCCCCGTACACGGCCTGTTCACGACGAAGTCCGCGGCCCCGGTGGTGGAGGTGCCCAAGAGCATCCGCTTCTGGGAGACCGTGGAGCGCCCGCTGCCGCTGGTGAACGCCCAGGAGGTGGTGCGCCTGGCCGTGCGCGCCCCGCTGACCTGGTACCCGCCGATCCTCGACTTCTTCGGCGGCAAGCTGGTCCTGCCCGAGCCCTTCGGCCTGCGCCACGTCTGGGCGAGCTCCATGTGGCGCCACCGGTTCATGGCCGACGACGCCCTGCGCACGGTGGCCCCGGTCCTGCGGTCGATCCACGCCGCGACCTTCAAGGTCCTGGAGGAGAACGGCGTCGACACCGACAAGTTCACCAACCGCTCCTCGATCATGAGCGGCCTCATCCAGGAGCCGGCGCCGCGCAAGGCGGACGTGTACGACGCGTAGGTAGGCTGAAGGCCGGGGCGACTCCCGAGGAGGGACCATGACCGAGCGCAAGCCGCCTGGTGTCAGCGTCGAGTCCTGGGTGGACCGGCAGATCCGGGAGGCGGCCGAGCGCGGCGACTTCGAGAACCTGCCGGGCTGGGGAAAGCCGCTGGCGTCGCTCGACGAGCCCTACGACGAGCTGTGGTGGATCAAGGGCAAGATGCACCGCGAGGGCTTCGCCGTCCTGCCTCCGGCGCTCGCGCTGCGCAAGGAGGCCGAGGACGCCATGGAGGCGGTCCGGGCGGCCCGTTCCGAACGCCGGGTACGGGCCATCCTCACGGAGATCAACGAGAAGATCGCCGCGGCCCTGCGCATGCCCCCGCCGGGTCCGCCGCTGGGCCTGACCGAGTTCGACGCCGAGGCCGTGCTGGAGACGTGGCGCGAGACGCGCCCGGACACGCCCCCGGACAGGACCTAGCCGACGGGCCAGGCGTCGGCCAGCATCTGGCGGGTGTCCGCGAGGAGTTGGGGCAGCACCTTGGTGTGGCCGACGACCGGCATGAAGTTCGTGTCCCCGCCCCAGCGGGGCACGATGTGCTGGTGCAGGTGCGCGGCGATGCCGGCCCCGGCGGCCGCGCCCTGGTTCATGCCGATGTTGAAACCGTGCGCGCCGGAGGCCTTGCGCAGCGCGACCATCGCCCGCTTGGTGAGATCGGCGAGCTCGGCCGTCTCCGGGGAGTCGAGCTCGGTGTAGTCGGCCACGTGCCGGTACGGGACGACCATCAGGTGCCCGCCGTTGTACGGGTAGAGGTTCAGCACGGCGTAGACGTGCTTGCCCCGGGCCACGACCAGGCCGTCCACGTCGGACATCTCCGGAATCCCGCAGAAGGGACAGCCGTCCCCGGCCTCCGGGCCGGTCGGCTTGTTCTCCCCCTGGATGTAGGCCATCCGGTGGGGCGTCCACAGACGCTGGAACGCGTCCTGCGTGCCCACACCGATCTGCTGCTCCGGCTCAGTCGTCATGGCGGCAAGCATATGACCTTGCCTTCGGCTACGAGGAAGGCCCCCGGAAAGTGATCACTTCCCGGGGGCCTTCCACCGACGCATCAGACCTGGACGCGGTCCGCGACGACCTTGGCCAGCTTGGCCAGCGCCTCGTCCTTGGCGATGCCGTTCTCCTGCGAACCGTCGCGGTAGCGGAAGGAGACCGTGCCCGCGGCCATGTCCTCGTCACCGACGATGATCATGAACGGAACCTTGAGCTTCTGGTGGTTCCTGATCTTCTTCTGCATGCGGTCGGAGGAGGCGTCCACCTCGACCCGCAGGCCCTGCTTCTTCGCCGCGGCGGCGAACTCCTGCAGGTACTCGACGTGCCCGTCGCCGATCGGGATGCCGACCGCCTGGACCGGGGCCAGCCACGGCGGCATGGCGCCCGCGTAGTGCTCCAGCAGCACGGCGAAGAACCGCTCGATCGAGCCGAACAGCGCGCGGTGGATCATGACCGGCCGCTGGCGCGAGCCGTCGGGCGCGGTGTACTCCAGGTTGAAGCGCTCCGGCAGGTTGAAGTCGAGCTGGACGGTCGACATCTGCCAGGTACGGCCGATGGCGTCCCGCGCCTGCACCGAGATCTTCGGGCCGTAGAAGGCCGCGCCGCCCGGGTCGGGGGTCAGCGGGAGACCCTGCTTCTCGGCGACCTGCTGGAGGACCGCGGTGGCCTCCTCCCAGACCTCGTCCGAGCCGACGAACTTCTCCGGGTCCTTGGTGGACAGCTCCAGGTAGAAGTCGGTCAGACCGTAGTCGCGCAGCAGGTTCAGCACGAAGGTGAGCGTGCGGTCGAGCTCCTCCGCCATCTGCTCACGGGTGCAGTAGATGTGCGCGTCGTCCTGGGTGAAGCCCCGGGCGCGGGTCAGCCCGTGCACGACGCCGGACTTCTCGTACCGGTACACGGTGCCGAACTCGAAGAGACGCAGCGGCAGCTCGCGATAGGAGCGGCCACGCGCATCGAAGATCAGGTTGTGCATCGGGCAGTTCATGGGCTTGAGGTAGTAGTCGGTACCACCGTCGAGCTGCATGGGGGGGTACATGCCCTCCGCGTACCAGTCCAGGTGCCCGCTCTTCTCGAAGAGGGCGCCCTTGGTGGCGTGCGGGGAGTAGACGAACTCGTAGCCCTCCTCCTCGTGCCGGCGGCGCGAGTAGTCCTCCATGGTCCGGCGGATGATGCCGCCGCGCGGGTGGAAGACGGCGAGGCCGGAGCCGATCTCGTCCGGGATGGAGAAGAGGTCCAGCTCGTTGCCGAGCTTGCGGTGGTCGCGCTTCTCGGCCTCGGCGAGGAAGTCGAGGTGGGCCTTCAGCTCCTCCTTCGACGGCCACGCGGTGCCGTAGATGCGCTGGAGCATGGGGTTCTTCTCGCTGCCGCGCCAGTAGGCGGCCGCGTTGCGCATGAGCTTGAACGCGGGGATGTTCCGGGTGGTGGGCAGGTGGGGGCCTCGGCAGAGGTCCTTCCAGCACAGGTCGCCGGTCTTCGCGTCCAGGTTGTCGTAGATGGTCAGCTCGCCGCCGCCCACCTCGACGTTCGCGCCGTCGTCGGTGGACGCGGAGCCCTTGATGCCGATGAGCTCCAGCTTGTACGGCTCGTCGGCGAGCTCCTCGCGGGCCGCCTCGTCGGTGACCACGCGGCGGGAGAACTTCTGGCCCCGCTTCTGGATCTCCTGCATCTTCTTCTCGATGGTCTTCAGATCATCGGGAGTGAAGGGCTTGGCCACGTCGAAGTCGTAGTAGAAGCCGTCCCGGACCGGCGGGCCGATGCCCAGCTTGGCCTCGGGGAACAGCTCCTGCACGGCCTGCGCCATGACGTGCGCGGTCGAGTGGCGAAGGATGTTGAGGCCGTCCTCGGAGGAGATCTCCACCGGCTCGACGGTCTCGCCGTCCTTCACTTCGTACGCGAGGTCCTTGAGCTCCCCCGCGATGCGCGCGGCGACGATGGTGCGCTCGCCGGCGAAGAGCTCCGCCGCCGTAGTGCCCGTGGCCACCACGCGCTCGTCCCGCTCGGAATCGCGTTGGATGATCACACGGACGTCTGACACCGGTCTCTCCTGACTCAGGGGGTGCGCGAGCGAACACTGCGCGCCTGAATCGTACCGAGCGGAGTGGCTGCGCCGCTAAACGGTTACCTGGCGGCCGATCTCCCCGGCCCTGGAGGGGCTCCGGCTGCGCCGACGCGCCGTGGGGCGGGGACCCTCCGGGACGTCCCCGCAGGTCGAGCGAACCCACCACTGGGCAACTGACCGGTCCGGCTCGGGGTTCGCGAGCCGAGGAGACGTCTCGGAGGGGCCCCGCCCCACCCCGAAGCCCCGCGGGCCCCGCCCCAGAGCCCGCGCCTCAAACGCCGGCGAGGCTGGACGGGTAGCGTGGCCGTATGCCGAGCCCGCAGATACGCCCGCTGGACCTGACCGACGACGCCACCGCGGCCGAAGCGCACCGGATCGGGCGAGCCGCGTACGCGGTGGAGGCGGAGCTGATCGGCTTTGACGGCATCCCCGCGCTGAGCGAGAGCCTCGCGCAGATGCGGGCGCAGGACCTGCGCTGGGTCGGCGCCGTCTCCGAAGCCGGGGAGCTCGCCGGTTTCCTCGCCTGGGAGGAAACGGCCGACGGCGGCGTCTGCATCGACCGGCTCTGCGTGGCCCCGGCCTGGTTCCGCCGGGGCGTCGCCTCCCTGCTGCTGCGCCACGCGCTGACCGAGCTCTTCCCGGACCGCCCGGTCGAGGTCACCACGGGCGCGGCCAACACCCCCGCGGTCACGCTCTACGCACGCCTGGGCTTCACCCGCGGCGAGGACTTCTCCCCCGTCCCGGGTCTGCGCATGGCCTCGTTCACGCACGCCCGCGGCGCGGGTGCGTCCGCCGGCGCCGGCGCCGCGTAGGGAGCGCCCCGTCTGCGGGGAAGTACCGGCGGCGCCGGTGGAACCTGACTAGCATGTGCGGCCTGCGAGTTGCGACATATGGGGGTACTCCATGATCGTGCAGGTCGGCCTGACCGGCGACGGGGCGGGCGACGAGCTGCGCCGGCTGGAACAGTGGCTGCGTCAGGACCAGGAGCTCAGGCGGGTCACCATCACCGCCCAGGCCGCGCCGGTCGAGGACGGTGACATGGGCCCGGTGACGGAGGCCCTCCAGCTGCTGCTCGAACCGCAGGGCGTCCTGACCGCCGTCGCGGCCTCGCTGGGCACCTGGGCCGGCGTCCGGCGCCGGCAGGTGCGCATCCGCGTGCGCAGCGGGGAGAAGGAGGTGGAGATCGACGCCTCCCGGCTCGAGGACCCGGACGAGGTGGCCGTCCGGATCGTGCGCGAGCTGGACGGTCGGTGAGCGGGCCCTCCTTCCCGTCCTTCGGGTCCGCGCGCGCGGTGCTGATCGGCGCCGCGTCCTACACCTCGCGGGACCTCCAGCCGATCCCCCACTCCGCGCGCAACATCCGCGACCTCAAAGCCGCCCTCACCGACGGGGCACTGGGCGGCTTCGCGGCGGACGACGTACGGCTCGTGGACGACCCGGACAAGGCCCAGGACATCATGGAGCCGGTCAGGGCGGCCGCCGAGGAGGCGGAGGACGTCCTGCTGGTCTACTACAGCGGCCACGGCCTGATCGCCGCGGCCACCGGCGATCTTCACCTCAGCATGACCGAGAGCGAACCCGGTCAGGACTGGAGCAGCCTGCGGTTCTCGTACCTGGCGGGCGTCGTCAAGCAGTCCCGCGCGGACGTCAAGATCGTGATCCTGGACTCCTGCTTCAGCGGCCTGGCGCACTCCGACCTGATGGGCGCCGAGTCCCAGCTGATCAGGGACCAGCTAGCCCGTGTCAAGGGCGTGTACTCCATGACCTCGGCTCCGGAGGACAGGCGCTCCAAGGCGCCTGCGGGGGCCAGGAACAGCGCCTTCACCGGTTTCCTGCTGGCCGCCATGCAGGAGGGCGTCCCCGGCGCCGGCCCGGTGCTGGAGGCGAGCGACCTCTACCACGAGGTACGCCGGCGCATGTGGGACACGGGCCTCGCGCTCCCGCAGGAGTGCGGCAAGACGGGCGCGGGTGCCTTCCCCCTCGTACGCAACCGGGCCTTTTCACCGCCGGCCCCGAAGCCGGATCCGATCCCGGAGCCGGTACCGCGGCCGATTCCGGTACCGGCCCCCCTGGACCGCGCCCTGCCGCCCGCCGAGGGCGTCCCGGTCCCCCGGGCCGCCACTCCTTCCGGAGGGCCCGCCTTCGCCACCGTTCAGAGCGCCGGCTACCGCATCGGAGACGTCAACGCCCGCTTGGCACATGTCATCGCCACGGTGGCCGACCCCGACCGGTGGTCGCAGGCCGCCCCGCCCTATTTCCGGACCGAGGCCGGCCGGAAGTACCACGGGTACGACGTCGCCGAGGTGAACGCCTACATCGAGCGGCACCGCCACGAACCCACCACGTTCGCGGACGCCCTTCGCCTGGTGCTGATGCTCCGCGGCTTCACCCCCGTGCGGGGTACCGGACGTCCGGGCTGGATGACGGCCATGCTCGGGGACTGGATGGCGGCCACGCTCAGAAAGCGGTACGACATGGCCGACGGGGAGCAGTTGGTCGGCTATGCCACGAACAGCGCGAGCCGCTCCGTCGCGTTCACCGATACGCATCTCTGCGTTCTGAATTCCCCGAAGCTCCTGAGGGTCCCGTACTCCCGGCTCGAAGGCCTCTCCCTGTCCGTCTCGTCCCATCACGAGCGCGTGGTGACCGTCACCGATCTGGGGGGAAGCAACGAGGACGTGCTCATCGTCGTCACGACCCTCAGGTTCGGACACCACCGGATGGAGATCAGGGAGGGCGCGGACGGCCCCCTCCTGTCGGCCCTGAGCAAGTTCCTCCCGGCGATGGCCGACGTCCGCGAGCGGCACCCCGAGTGGTTCGCCCGGGCCGCCGCGCCGCCGCCCTGAGCCCAGTCCGGGCGGACAGGACCTAGTCGTCCGACGGCAGTACGTCCCCGGGGTCCAAGGCCTCGTCCAGCGACTTCATCAGCCGGTCCCGCTCCACCTCGTCCAGCGGGACCGGCGTCACATCCGTGGCATCGGAGAGCCTGCGGAAGCCGCCCCGCCGCTGCAACCGCCCGCTGACCCGGACCGGCAGGCCCACCAGGTGCGCGTGGCCCGCCACCCGGTACGCCTCCTCGTCGAGCGCGGCGCGTACGTACGGCACCTCCGCCCCGGCCAGGACCCGCAGCCGCACCGTGCCCCCGCCCCCCGGTGCCGAGCGCCGCATCCGGACCACCGCCCCCACGATCCGGACCTGCACGGCCGGCTCGTCCCGGGTGTACCGCGCCGCGGCCTCCCGCAGCACCGGCAGGTCGCCCGGCGAGAACTCCACCGGCTCGGGCCGGGCCGCGCACCCCGCCGGGACCCCCGCCGCCGGCGCCCAGGCCAGCGCGATCCGGGCTCCCTCCGAACCCCGGACCAGCGCGATCAGCGCGTCGGCGAGCTCCCGGCTGACTCCGGCCTGCACGGCGGCGTCGAAGGCCTCCATGCCACCGGTGGCCCGCTGGTAGTCCACGGCTTCGCGGGCGGCGTACAACGCGTGGTGGAGCCGGGTCATGGTGCCCCGCCCGCCGTCCACGGGCACGTACGCCGTCAGCCGCCGGCCGCCGGGATGCGGCCCCACCAGGACCCCGTCCAGGGCCCGTTCGGCCTGGGCCCGGTGCCGGGCGCCGTAGTAGCCGGCCCGCGCCCGCTCGGCGAGGGCTCCGGCGAGCAGGAGCTGCCTGGCGGCCGAGCGCAGCTGCTCCTGCACCGTCCACGCGGCCTCGCCCTGCAGCCCGTACGCCCCCTGCGGGATCTCCCGGTCCCAGCGGATCTCGTCGCTGGGCACGCTCAGCCCGTAGAGCACCTCCCGCGCGGAGGGCAGCGCGCTGCGCGAGAGCGCGGTGAGCGCCTCCTCCAGCAGGTCGGCGCAGTCGGGGAAGGTCCGGCTCTCGGGGACGAGCAGGCTGGTCCCCGAGTACCCGGGCGGCGTCCAGCGCCCGTACCGCCCGGCGGCTCCGCCCCGGCGCAGCCAGCCGTGCCGGTGCAGGAGCGCGCCGAGCACCGCCGGATCGACGTGAGCGGGGTCGGGTGCCCCCGAGGCGAACTCCGGGGACGGCAGCGGTTCGAGGTTCGGCGAGTGCCAGTGCATCAAGGTGTCCCTCCCGACCCGACCCGGGTCATGATCTCGCACAGCGCCCGGTCGTCGAAGATCCGCGTGGTGGGGATCCGTACGGTGGTCCGCCGCCGGCCGGTCACGGGGTGTCCGGCGAGATTGGTCCAGTAGCAGCAGTGCCGCAGGTCGAGCCGGTCGTGCCCGGCGGCGAGCCACTGGTCGCGCTCCCGCGGGACGAGCATCACGACGAGGATCTTGTGTACGGCGACCGGGGTGCGGGCCAGTTTCACCAGGTGCTCGTTGTCGAGGGTGAAGGCGAAGGTGGGCCCGGCCGGCCTGGGCGGTATCTGGTAGGTCGCCTTCAACTGCACCTTGATGGTGATCTCGTCGTCGACGACGTGCTCGGGGGCGCCGTGGCTGACGTGCCAGTCGATGCCGTTGTCCGGAAAGGGCTGGGAGAGCGAGCAGCCGGCCGCGGCGGCGACGGCGTGCAGGTATCCCACCTGAAGGGTCTCCATGCAGGCGGTGGTGGCGAGTGTGCCGCGCAGCGGTCCGGTCCGCGCGCCCTCCGGCGTACCGGTGCGCGGATCGATCTGCCCCGCCAGCACCCCGCCCTGTTCGGGCTGCGCGAGCGCCATGGCCGGCTCCCCATGCCTTCCGGGCCTCAGGTCCTGTCCGGTGGTGGGTGGGGTGATGACCGGTCATGTGTGCGGTCCCCCAAGGGTGTTGTCTCCGCACCCGGGTCCCCGCAAACGGCGTACGGGGCAAACAGCCCGGGTATCACCGCTTCGGGCATGGACGGCACGTTCCGAGGCGGCGGCGCCCGGATGTGCCCCATCTGCCGATCGGGGACGAGGAGTTCGCCATGACACGCTGGTACGAGGGCCCGCTGGCCGCATTCGACACCGAGACGACCGGGGTGGACGTCGAGCAGGACCGGATCGTGTCCGCCGCGCTCATCGTGCAGGAGTGTGCGGGCGGCCGGGTCCGCACCACCCGCTGGCTGGTCAATCCCGGCATCCCGGTGCCCCCTGGCGCGACGGAAGTGCACGGGCTCACCGACGAGCACTTGCAGCGCCACGGGCGCTGGCCGGCGCCGGTGGTGGAGGAGATAGCCCGCGCGCTCGGGGAGCAGCAGATGGCCGGGCGGCCGGTGGTCGTGATGAACGCGCCGTTCGATCTGACGCTGCTGGACCGGGAGTTGCGCCGGCACCGGGCGTCCTCGCTGTCGCGGTACCTGGAGAACCGGCCGCTGACGGTGCTGGACCCGCGGGTGCTGGACAAGCACCTGGACCGCTACCGCAAGGGCCGCCGGACGCTGACGGACCTGTGCGCTCACTACGGGATCGAGCTGGAGGCCGCGCACGACGCGGCGGCGGACGCGCTGGCCTCGCTGGAGCTCGTACGGGCGGTGGGCCGCCGGTTCGCGGCGCGGCTGGAGCGGCTGACCCCGGCCGAACTGCACACGCTCCAGGCGGTGTGGCACGCGGCGCAGGCGCGCGGGCTGCAGGCGTGGTTCGCCCGCCAGGGGACGCCGGAGTCGGTGGATCCGCACTGGCCGCTGCGGCCGGACCTGTCGACGGCGGCGTAGTTCCGGTCGTCGGCGCGGGACCCCGTACATCGGGACCCCGTACATGCGGAAGGCCGGTCCGTCTTGCGACGGACCGGCCTGTCCCGGTGGGCGATACTGGGATCGAACCAGTGACCCCTTCGGTGTGAACGAAGTGCTCTCCCGCTGAGCTAATCGCCCGGGAACGCACCGAACAATACAGAAGGCCTGCGGCTGGTTCAAACCGCTTCCCCGGCCGGGGCGTACTCAGACGCATCTGAGTACGCACGCCCATGTCCTGACTGCGTGACCGGCGCCACACTGCGGACTATGAACATGCCTGTGCCGCCGGCCGAGGAGCTGGCGCTCATCGACCGTGAGCTGGTCCAACTCGATGCCCGGCGACTGTATTTGCTGACCCGCCGGGACTGGCTGCTGCGGTTCCTCCAGCAGTCCGGACCCGCCGCCCCGGCCGTCGGCCGGTGGCCCGCCACGGCCGCCACTCCGTCGAAGGAGACCTCCGCCCCGAGCGCGCAGAACGTGCTGCTCGCCCTGGGCGCGGTACTGCTGGCCGTTGCCGCGCTGGCGTTCACGCTGGTCAGCTGGGGGTCGATGGGGATCGCCGGGCGTTCGGCGGTGCTGGCCGTGGTGACGGCGGCGGCGCTGGGCGCACCCGTCCTGCTGCTGCGCCGCGGGCTGCGGTCGACGGCGGAGTCGGTCGCCGCGGTGGGGCTGCTGCTGACGGTGCTGGACGCGTACGCGCTGTACGCGGTCGGGATGCCGGACGCCGACGGCACCGGGTACGCGGCGGGCGCGGCCGCGGTGCTGGCGGCGGTGTGGGCCGGGTACGGGCTGGGGCTGCGCACGCTGCGGATCCCGCTGCCGGCGGCGGTGCTGGCGGCGCAGTTCCCGCTGCCGCTTGCGGCGCTGGCCGCGCAGGGAGGCCCGCTGGAGCTCGGCTGGGCGCTGCTGGCGACGGCGGGGCTGGACGCGGCGCTCGCGCTGCGGGTCCGGACGGCGGCGATCCCGGCGGCCGTACTGGGCGCGGGGGCGCTGCTGTTCGGGGTGTCCCAGTCCTGGTCGGCCGCTTCGGCGGCGCAGGCGCTGGCGCCGGCGGTCCTGCTGCTGGCGGGCGCGGCCCTGGGCACGGCGGCGGCCTGGCGCGAGCCGCGCGCCTCGGCGGCGGCCCTGGCGGGCGGCCTGGCGGCGGTGGTGGCGCTGGGCGGTGTGGCCCGGCCGCACCTGGATCCGGCTTGGTCGGTGGTGGTGCACCTGCTGGTGGCCCTGCCGCTGCTGGCGGTCGTACGGCTCCGCAGGCTCCCGGAGGCGGTGAAGCGCGGGCTGGCCCTGGCCGGGGCGGTGGTGGCCGCCCTGGCGGCCCTGTCGGCGATGTCGGCGGTGGCGCCGACGCTGCTGGCCCGGGTCCGGGTGCTGGACGAGGTGTGGGCGGTGACCAGCCCGGCCCGCGATCCGTTCTGGCCGGGGGCGGCGGTTCCGCTGGCCCTGCTGGTGACGGCGGGGGCGGCCTGGTGGCTGTCCCGCGCGCTGGCCCGGCCGGAGCCCGGGGTGGTCTCGGTGGTGCTGGCCTGGTCGGGGCTGTTCACGGCCCCGGTGCTGCTCGGCTTCCCGGTGGCGGCGGTGTTCGCCGCTCAGCTGGCGGTGACGGGCGCGGCGGGGTTCCTCGCCCTGCGCTCCCCCGCCCGCGGAGCCGGGATCGCGGCCGCCGCGTGCGCGCTGACGGGCGCCGCGAACGTGTCCCTGGGGGCGCTGGACGGCCGGACGTCGACCTTCGCGGTCTGGGGGCTGCTGGGCGCGGGCTGCGCCGCGGCGGCGGCGTACGGGCGCGCCCCGCTGTGGGCCCGTTCCGGCGCCGCCGTGTGCGCCGTCGGGTACACCACGGGGGTGCTGGTGGCGGTGGGCGCGGTGACGGACCTCGCGGTGGTCTGGTGGGCGCTGCCGGTGCTCGCGGTCCCGGCGCTGGTGGCGGCGCTCGGTCCGCGGCTGGGCGGCGTACGGCTCCCCGCCGAGATCGCGGCGGCCGTGTCCGGCGCCCTGGCGGTGGCCCTGTCGGCCGGGCGGGCCGGGACGCTGGCGCTGGCCTTGGCGCTGGCCGGGGTGATCTGCGCGGGGTCGGCGGTACGGCCGGACCGGCGCGTGCTGGGCTGGGCGTCGGGGGCGCTGTTCGTGGCGGCGACCTGGGTCCGGCTGGCCGAGGCCGGGGTCACGGCGCCGGAGGCGTACACCCTGCCGGTGACGGTGCCCGCCCTGGCGGTGGGCCTGCTGCGCCGCCGCAGGGACCCGCAGGCGTCGTCCTGGACGGCGTACGGCCCCGGCCTGGCGGCGACCCTGCTGCCGAGCCTGCTCGCGGCCTGGGGCGACCCGGACTGGACCCGCCCGCTGCTGCTGGGCGTGGCCGCGCTGGCGGTGACCCTGACGGGCGCCCGCCGACGGCTCCAGGCCCCGCTGCTGCTGGGCGGGGCGGTGCTGGCGGCGGTGGCGCTGCACGAGCTGGCCCCGTACGTGGTGCAGGTCGCGGGGGCGCTCCCGCGCTGGGTGCCGCCGGCCCTGGCGGGCCTGCTGCTGCTGGCGGTGGGGGCGACGTACGAGAAGCGGCTGCGCGACGCGCGCCGGCTGCGGGACGCCATCGGGAGGCTCGGCTGAGGGCGGGCCGAGGCCTGGCTGAGAGCGGGCCAACGCCAGAGGCCCGGAGACTGTGAAAGTCTCCGGGCCTCTGGTCCGGGTGGGCGATACTGGGTTCGAACCAGTGACCCCTTCGGTGTGAACGAAGTGCTCTCCCACTGAGCTAATCGCCCGGACGCACCGCAAACATTACCGCATGTCAGCGGTGCTCTTTGACCATCACTGGTCCTTGAGGTTCCAGGGCAGGACGAGCCCGTACTTCCACAGGTAGAAGCCGATCAGGGCGCCCGCGATGACGAGGCCCACGCTGGTCAGGATGATGTTGCGGCGGCGGACCTTCGGGTCGAGCGCCTTCTGCGCGGCCTCGGTGACCTTGCGCTTGGTCCAGCGCAGCACGAGGTGGGCCCAGGCGAACTCGGTGGCCCAGATCGCCAGGCCCGCGAAGATCGCGACCCAGCCGGGGCCGGGCAGCACGAGCATGGCGACACCGGCGGCGATCACGGCCAGGCCGACGACGAAGACGCCGACCTGCCAGCTGAGGTGCAGGCCCTTGCTCGCCTTGATGAAGGCGGGCGCCTTCGATACGTGCGGCGCTTCGGCCGCGGCTTCCGCAGTGGATTCGTCGTCGGCGGCGGACTCGTTGGCCCCGCGGTCACTCCCCGTATTCATGAGGTCGAATCTACCGGAGCGCGAAGCACACGTGAATGGTGGTTTGGATCCGCCGTCCGAGGGACCCAGAGGTCCGCAAAACGGTCAGAGGGGTTTACAACGGCACCGTAGGTGGCATGTCGATTTCGCCGACGTGCGAATCCCCGAGCGCACACTGAGCGAAAGGCCCTGGCGCTTATGAACACCACGGTCAGCTGCGAGCTGCACCTGCGCCTCGTTGTGTCGAGCGAGTCCTCACTGCCTGTTCCCGCGGGCCTGCGGTATGACACGGCCGACCCCTACGCCGTGCACGCCACCTTCCACACCGGCGCCGAGGAGACGGTCGAATGGGTATTCGCCCGCGACCTCCTCGCGGAGGGCCTCCACCGGCCCACCGGTACCGGCGACGTCCGCGTCTGGCCGTCCCGCAGCCACGGTCAGGGCGTCGTCTGCATCGCCCTGAGCTCACCGGAGGGAGAAGCGCTGCTCGAAGCACCCGCCCGAGCACTCGAGTCGTTCCTCAAGCGGACGGACGCCGCGGTCCCACCAGGGACCGAGCACCGGCACTTCGACCTCGACAAGGAGCTCTCCCACATCCTGGCCGAAAGCTGAGCCAGGCCTACAGCCGCTCGACACCGTCCGACTCGGGGCGACGGTGCGACGCGGACAACCACATACGGCAGTGCCGGCGCTGTTCCCGCGGAAGCCACCCGCGAGGACGGCGCCGGTGTGCTTTGCGAGACCCGCTAGAGTCGGGCGGCAGCGGCGGCAGCGGTCCGTCGCCGCAGGCCCGGCCCCTGAGGGAGACCCCGTGCAGATCCCCCACGACACTCGACGCGCGCTCGACGTCGTCGTCGCGCTGGTGAACACCGCGGCCGAGGCGGACCAGCCCGACGGACTCTCGGACATCAGCGAGCTGCGCTCCTTCGTCCAGGAGTACGCGATCAGCGACGTCGGCGAGCTGGGCGCCCGCGACCTGGCCGGCGTCCGGACCGTGCGCTCCAAATTCGCCCAGGTGTTCGCGGCACCGAACCCCCGTGCGGCGGCCGTACTGATCAACGAGCTCGTGGCGACGGCCGGCACGACCCCGCAGCTGACCGACCACGACGGCTACGACTGGCACGTGCACTACTTCGCGCCGGGCGCGTCGGTGGGCGACCACTTGGCGGCCGACGGCGGCATGGCACTGGCCTTCATCGTGGTCTCCGGCGAGGAGGAACGGCTGCGCCGCTGCGAGGCCCCGGACTGCCGGCGTGCCTTCGTGGACCTGTCCCGGAACCGTTCCCGACGCTACTGCGACAGCCGGACCTGCGGGAACCGGCTGCACGTGGCCGCGTACCGGGCCCGGCGCAAGGAGGCCGACGCGGGGGCGTCAGAGCACGAAGAGGTCGTGCACGGCGGCGAGCAGCAGCAGGATGCCGATCACCGCTAGGAAGATCATCAGGGGTGGCTGGGAGAGCGCGAAGAGACAGCCTCGCGGCTCCTCGGCAGCAGGGGCGGGTACCGGCGCGGGAACCGAGGAGTCGGTCGGTGATGTCTCGAGCATGTCGGGGCGATGATGGCGCAGCGGGCCGCCGCGCGTCCGTCAACACGCCAACATCGGCGCGGTAGTTCGCCCGATCTTGTGGACCTGGGGGCTCCGGGGTCAGATGCCGTGCTTCTTGAGGATGGCCTCGATGTCGGAGAAGTCGTCCCCGGGAGCGGCGGCCGGCGCCTTCCCGTGCGCCTTGGGCTCGGGGCGTACGCCGGCTCCGGCGGCGCCGAGCGACGGCGCGGAGGCGGCCGGGGCGACGGCCTCGGGGGCAGCGCTCCCCTTGACCTTCTTCGCGGGCTTCTCGGCCTTGCCGAGGCCGCGGCGCTCGATGGCGCGGGTGGTGACGAAGAGCAGCCAGGCCAGTGCCAGCAGTCCGAAGCCGGCCCAGACGGTCGGCTTGAAGACCATCCCGGACACCCAATCCACGACGCCCGTCATCACGAGGCCGACCGGCACGAGCGCGTACGCGGCGATCCGCGCGGCGGACAGGAAGCGCTTGCGGTAGGCGGTCAGCGCGGCGATGCCCAGGCCCGCCGCGGACACCGCGGAGCAAATGGTCTCGGCAAGCATGCGGTCCTCCGGGCTCTGGGCGGCTGGGCGATCTGTCCCCATCCATCCTGCACCGCCCGGCGCCGCAGGGGCCAGGTCGAGGGGCCCTCCCGCACGGATCTCGGGGACATCTCGGGGTTCGCCTCCTCCCCAGGGGGTGTCTTGCCGGTCGGTGGGGTGGGCGGTGGCTGGGAGAATGTCGGTATGACCGATCCCGTGATCCTCGACGTCTGGTGCGAACTCCAGTGCCCGGACTGCCACAGCGCTCTGGACGACGTACGCGCCCTGCGGGCCCGCTACGGCGACCGGCTGGACATCCGGCTGCGCCACTTCCCCCTGGAGAAGCACAAGCACTCCTTCGCCGCGGCGCAGGCCGCCGAGGAGGCCGTCGAGCAGGGGCGGGGCTGGCCGTACGCGGAGGCGGTGCTGGCGCGTACCGCGGAGCTGGGTGAGCGCGGCGAGGCGGTGCTGCTGGACGTGGCGCGTGCACTGGATCTCGACGTGGAGGAATTCGACACCGCCCTGATCGACGGGCGGCACATCCTGATCGTCGACGCCGACCAGGCCGAGGGCAAGGCCATCGGCGTGACCGGCACCCCGACGTACGTGATCGGCGGCGAACGCCTCGACGGCGGCAAGAGCCAGGACGGCCTGCGCGCCCGCATCGAGGAGATCGCCGACCGCCTGCTCGCCTCCTGAGGCCCGGGGCCGGTCCTGGGCCTGGTCCTGGGCCTGGGCCTAGATCAGCTCCTTGACGGCGTTCACCGTGGTGTCCCGGTACCCGAGCGACTCGTAGAGCCGCCGGGCCGGGGTGTTGCCCTCGACCACGTACAGGCCCAGGAGGCGGCCGCCGGCGGCCAGCGCGGCGCGCTCGGCCAGCAGCATGAGGGTCCGGCCGTGCCCCTGCCCCCGGTGTTCGGGCGCGACCCGGACGTCGTACACGTACGGGACGCTGCCGAGGCCGGGCAGTTCGCGCTCCCCGACCCACACGCTGCCCAGGATCCCGTCCTGCGGCGTCTCCACCACGAGGAGGGCCGTGCCGGGGGTGTCCCGGCCGGCCGGCAGCATCTCGGCGTGCTCGGCGCGGGAGGCGGCCACGCCCTGCTCGGCGGTCATGCCCGGGGCGACGAGGCGGGGGGCGTACTCCACGACGGCGAGCTCCAGCCAGGCGTCGAACTCGGCCTGCGTCATCGGGCGGCCGGAGCTGCCCGCGGGGAGCGCGGGCGGTCCGGCGGCCAGTTCCTTGATCATGACCCGCCCGGTCTCCCGGTAGCCGAGGGCCGTGGCCATGCGCAGGGCGGGCGCCGCGTCGGCGGGTACCGACACGGCGACGCCGGTGCAGCGCCAGGAGCGCAGCACTTCCTCGGCGGCGAGCGCGGCGACCGTGCCGCGGCCGCGCCGGCGGTCCGGTTCGTCGATCCACAGCTCCCGGATCACGCCGATCCCGGGCTGGGCGGCGGACCGGGTGGCCAGTTCGAGGGTGCCGACGTGCCGGCTGTTCACCCGGACCTCGTAGGTCCGGGATCGGGTGCCGTCACTGTTCTCCTGGAGCGGCTGTGCGGGCCGCAGGGTGGTGGTCATCACTTGGTGTTCTACCTGCCCCGCGGCTCCGCGTCACTGGTGCTCACGGATCCAGGTCCGCACCGGCCTTCGCTTCGAAGATCCGCATCGCCTCGGCCGTGACCGGTCCCGGGGCGGTCCCCAGCTCACGGGAGTCGACCCGCAGGACCGCCTGGACATCGCGCAGCGAGGAGGTCAGGAAGATCTCCTCGGCCTGCTCCAGCGCCTCGAAGGGCAGGTCGGTCTCCTTGGCGCCGGCCCATTCGACGACGAGGGCCCGGGTGATGCCGGCCAGGCAGCCGGAGGTCAGGGGCGGGGTGTGCAGCTCGCCGTCGAGCACGACGAAGACGTTGGAGCCCGTGCCCTCGCAGAGCCGGCCGACGGTGTTGGCGAGGAGCGCCTCGGAGGCCCCGGCCCGGTGGGCGGCGGCGAGCGCGACCACGTTCTCGGCGTACGAGGTGCTCTTCAGGCCGGCCACGGCGGAGCGCTCGTTGCGGACCCAGTCCACCGTGACGACCTCGGTGGTGTCGGGGCGGCGGGGGGACTCCACGGCGGCGACGATCAGGGTGGTCCCGGCGTCACCGCGATCGGAGCCGAGCGGGGAGACTCCGCCGGTGTAGGTGACGCGCAGCCGCCCGTGCTCCATCGGGTTGGCCTCCAGTACGGCCGCGCAGGCCCGGCGCACCTCGTCGAGGTCGGGGTCCGGGAGGCCGAGGCCCCGGGACGAGCGGGTCAGCCGCTCCAGGTGGCGGGTGAGCGCGAAGGCCCGGCCGCGCTCCGCCTTCAGCGTCTCGAAGACGCCGTCGCCCACGGTCAGCCCGTGGTCGAAGACGGACACCTTGGCGTCGTGCACGTCTCGCAGCGTTCCGTCGAGCCAGATTCTCATCGTGCGCCTTTCCTATGGTGCCGTTCGTCCTATGGTGCCGTTCGCCGCCCGGGTGGCGGTCGTCTCTCGGCCCGCGGCCACCCTCAGCAGGCGGGCTGCCTTCAGCTCGGTCTCCGCCCACTCGCGGTCGGGATCGGAGCCCCAGGTGATCCCGGCTCCGGTGCCGAAGAGCAGGCTGGGGCCACCGGGGGCCTCGCGGTCGATCCAGAAGGTACGGATGCCCACGGCGAGCTCGGCGGTTCCCCGGTCGGCGTCGACCCAGCCGATTCCTCCGCAGTAGGGGCCGCGCGGGGCGGTCTCCAGGGCCTCGATGATCCGCAGGGCGGAGGACTTGGGCGCGCCGGTGACGGAGCCGGGCGGGAAGGTGGCGGCGAGCAGCTCGGGCCAGCCGGCGCCGTCGGCGAGCTCGCCGCTGACGGTGGAGACGAGGTGGACCAGGCCCGGGTGCTCCTCGACGGCGCACAGCTCGGGGACGGTGACGGAGCCCGTGGCGCAGACCCGGCCGAGGTCGTTGCGTACGAGGTCCACGATCATCACGTTCTCGGCGTGGTCCTTGGGGAGCAGGTCGGCGACGGTGCGTCCGGTGCCCTTGATGGGGCCGGATTCGATGTGGCGGCCGGCCCGGCGCAGGTAGAGCTCCGGGGATGCGGTGGCGATCTCCACGCCGTGCGCGGCCAGCCGAATCGTTCCTGCATAGGGCGCGGGGTTGCCGCGCGCCAGGAGCGCCGTGAGGGCGTCGACGTCGGCACGGTCCGGGTGGGGCAGCGGCGCGGACATCACGCGGCACAGATTGGCCTGGTAGACCTCACCGGCGGCGATGTGCTCGCGGATGCGGCGGACGCCGTCGACGTACGCAGCGCGGTCGAGCGAGGAGGTCCACTGGTCGGCCTCGGGTCCGCGCCAGGCACCGGGGACGGGCGTGGGGACGGGGTCGGGGCGTACGTCGCCGAAGCGCGCGCAGACGAGCCGCCCTTCGAAGTCGGCGGCCACCGCCCAGAAGCCGGTGGAGTCGAGGGCACCGGGATCACTGGTGACGTCTCGGAGGTCGGTCGCGAGGAGGCCGCCGAAGCGGGCCATGGGGGGCAGGTCGTGCACGGCTGCGAGTCTATGACCGGTGACGCGGCGGCGCCGGTGCGGTGACGGCCGGGTGACCTGTGGTGATCGAGCGGCAGCACGCTGCGGAAACGCGTTTTTGAGCTGGCCCCGGAATCCGCTAGAGTTCAACACGTCGCCAGGGAGCGAAGGGGGAAAACCCCGGAGTGAACACGGTGACCTGCGGACGTAGCTCAGTTGGTAGAGCACCACCTTGCCAAGGTGGATGTCGCGAGTTCGAGTCTCGTCGTCCGCTCGAAGTGGGGGATTTCTTCCCGAGAACCCCTGCAGCTCCATGGTGGAGTGGCCGAGAGGCGAGGCAACGGCCTGCAAAGCCGTCTACACGGGTTCAAATCCCGTCTCCACCTCCAAGGACGATTAGCTCAGCGGGAGAGCGCTTCCCTGACACGGAAGAGGTCACTGGTTCAATCCCAGTATCGTCCACTGATCCGCAAGGATCCCCGCGCGATTAGCTCAGCGGGAGAGCGCTTCCCTGACACGGAAGAGGTCACTGGTTCAATCCCAGTATCGCGCACGCAGCACCTGCACCACCTGCTTGACCTGCGGCTTGATAGCCGTTCCCGCGCGATTAGCTCAGCGGGAGAGCGCTTCCCTGACACGGAAGAGGTCACTGGTTCAATCCCAGTATCGCGCACAGCCCGAAGCCCCGGCCGTCTCCACGGCCGGGGCTTTCGCGTTCCCCCCGTCCGGGCCAGCGGGCACGGGGACGTCCACGGGGACGGGCCTGCGAGAGGTTCGAAAAAGGGTGCTGCCCGTCCGACTCCCCAGTCGTACGGGCAGCACCCTTCACCTGCCGTCCGTCCGTCGCGCCCCCGTCCCCACGGGGTTCGACAGGATGATGTCTTGGCCCGGGCCGCTCTCCCGGGCCTGGGGCGCCGCTCAGCGCCCCAGCATCACGCCTACGGACGACGCCTGTGCCGCCAGCTGATCGAAGCCTCCGAAGAGGAAGAGCAGTACGGCGGCCAGGGGGAGCACCATGGCCGCGGCCACCAGTGGGTGACGCGTGCCGGACTCATGGCCGTTGAACGCGAATGCCTTGCGTCCCTGCCGGGCGATGTCCGCCATGGTCCTCTCCCTGTCGTTTGGAAGCGGCGGGCTTTTGACCTCGGGGGAGGGGCACGTCACCCGCCGCTTGTCCTCAACACTAGGCGGGCTCAACGTTCCTGGCCTCATGCCTTCGTACCCCTTGCCGGGCCTCCGGGAGGATGACGGGGCCTCCCCCGCGTACTCCCCTGGGTGGAGATCGCTCATCCGCTGTCGGGGTCTTCCCGGAGGGGATGACCGGAGGGTAGTGACTTCGCTCACTTTCGTCACTCCCTGTTGATGCGTGTCCGTCCACGGGACACCGGCAAGATCGACTCGGGTGTGGGCGGCGCACGGCCGCACGTTGGCGGGAGCCGGCCCGCCCGGAGGCCTCAATCCCCTTGCCGGAAGGGCCGTTTGGGCGTGCGGGCCGGCTCCGCTGCGCCATCGCGGATTTTCACTGAGGCTCCCTCAAGTGTGCTGTGCCGCACTGACAATCGAATCCTCCGGCGAGGGCGCGGCCTCTGAGCGCGCATGCCGGATGGTCCGTAAGCTGTGCCAGGTCAACAGGACGACCGGTCAGCGGGGTGGACATGGCGATGATGCGGCTCCGGCGCGAGGACCCGCGTGTCGTCGGCTCGTTCAGACTGCACCGACGGCTCGGTGCCGGCGGCATGGGCGTGGTCTACCTGGGCTCGGACCGGCGCGGGCAGCGCGTCGCGCTCAAGGTCATCCGGCCGGATCTGGCCGAGGACCAGGAGTTCCGCTCGCGGTTCGCCCGCGAGGTGTCCGCCGCCCGGCGGATCCGCGGCGGGTGCACCGCACGCCTGGTGGCGGCTGACCTGGAGGCCGAACGGCCCTGGTTCGCCACCCAGTACGTGCCCGGGCCCTCGCTGCACGACAAGGTGGCCGAGGAGGGCCCCCTGACGGCCGCACAGATCGCCGCGATCGGCGCCGCGCTCTCCGAGGGTCTGGTCGCCGTGCACGAGGCGGGAGTCGTCCACCGGGACCTCAAGCCCTCGAACATCCTCCTGTCCCCCAAGGGCCCGCGGATCATCGACTTCGGGATCGCCTGGGCCACCGGCGCGAGCACCCTCACCCACGTGGGTACGGCGGTCGGCTCCCCCGGCTTCCTCGCGCCCGAGCAGGTGCGCGGCGCCGCCGTCACGCCGGCCACCGACGTCTTCGCCCTCGGCGCCACCCTGGCCTACGCGGCGACCGCCGACTCGCCCTTCGGGCACGGCAGTTCCGAGGTCATGCTGTACCGCGTGGTGCACGAGGAGCCCCACCTCCAGGGGGTCCCGGACGCGCTGGCGCCCCTCGTACAGGCCTGCCTGGCCAAGGACCCCGAGGAGCGGCCCAGCACGCTCCAGCTGTCGATGCGGCTCAAGGAGATCGCGGCCCGCGAGGCGCAGGGTCTCTCCGACGGGCGCCCGCCGGCGCAGCGGGCCCGCACCGAGCGGCCGACGGGGCGGCTGGCCGAGCCGTACACGGAGCGTCGTACGGGCGGCACCCCCGCGCCCCGGCCGCACGGGCAGGGCCAGGCGCCGCAGAGCGGACCGCACTCGCGGCCCTCGTCCCCGCGCAACCCGAGGGTCCCCGGTGGCCCGTCCTCGCGGCCGACGGCGGGGCGTACGGGCGGCCGCCCGGCACCCCGTACGACGGGGACGGGGCGGCGGCCTTCGCGGCCGGACCCGAAGCTGATGCGGCAGCGGCTGATCGTGTTCGTGGTGGTGACGCTGATCGTGGCGCTGGGCATCGCGGCGGCGCAGAAGCTCTGACAGGAGGAGGGGGGCGGACCCCGTGGGCCCGCCCCCCTCCTGTCCGCGCCCGGCTACTGCCCGGCTTCGCGGCCCTGGGCCACCGCGTAGAAGGCCACCGCGGCAGCGGCGCCCACGTTCAGCGAGTCCACACCGTGCGCCATGGGGATCCGTACCCACTCGTCGGCGGCGACCAGCGCCTGCGTGGACAGGCCGTCCCCCTCGGCGCCGAGCATCAGCGCGACCCGTTCCAGGGACTGCGGCGCGGCCACGTCGATCGGCGAGGCCTTCTGGTGCGGGGTGAGGGCGAGCAGCTTGAAGCCCGCCTCGCGCACCGAATCCAGGCTCTTGGGCCAGGCCTCCAGTCGGGCGTAGGGGACGGAGAACACCGCACCCATGGAGACCTTCACCGAGCGGCGGTAGAGCGGGTCCGCGCAGTCGGGCGACAGCAGCACCGCGTCCATGCCGAGGGCGGCGGCGCTGCGGAAGATGGCCCCGATGTTGGTGTGGTCGTTGACCGCTTCCATGATGACCACGCGGCGGGTCGTGGCGAGCAGTTCCTCCGCCGTGGGCAGCGGCTTGCGCTGCATGGAGGCGAGGGCCCCGCGGTGCACGTGGTAGCCGGTGACGCGTTCGGCGAGCTCGGGGCTGACGGCGTAGACCGGGGCCGGGAGTTCGTCGATGACGTCGCGCATGACGTCGACCCACTTGGCGGAGAGCAGCATCGAGCGCATCTCGTACCCGGCGTCCTTGGCACGTCTGATGACCTTCTCGCCCTCGGCGATGAAGAGGCCTTCCGCGGGCTCGCGCCTGCGCCGGAGTTCGACGTCGGTCAGGCCCGTGTAGTCGCGCAGGCGCGGGTCGTCGGGGTCTTCGATGGTGATGAGATCAGCCACAGGGTGATACTGCCTTGTCCTGGGTGCGAAGCCAACGGCCTGTCAGGCGCTGGTGGTGGGGGCGCTCGGGGAGCCGACGCGGACGACCTCGCCGATGACGATGACCGCGGGCGGGCGGATCTCCTCGGCGCGGACCGTCTCGCCGACCGTGGCGAGGGTGGCGTCCACCCGGCGCTGGGTGGCGGTGGTGCCCTCCTGGATGACCGCGACCGGTGTCTCGGGCGAGCGTCCGTGACGGACCAGCGCCTCGGCGATCAGGCCGATCTTGTCGACGCCCATGAGGATCACCAGGGTGCCGGTGAGCTTGGCGAGGGAGGCCCAGTCCACGAGCGAGCGCGGGTCGTCGGGCCCGACGTGCCCGCTGACCACGGTGAACTCGTGCGCCACACCCCGGTGTGTCACCGGGATGCCGGCGGCGCCGGGCACCGAGATGGAGCTGGAGATCCCCGGCACGACGGTGCACGGGATCCCCTCCTGCGCCAGCGCCTGGAGCTCCTCCATGCCACGGCCGAAGACGTACGGGTCCCCGCCCTTGAGCCGGACCACGGCCTTGCCGGCCTTGGCGTGCTCGATCAGGGCGTTGTTGATGGCCTCCTGGGCCATGAAACGGCCGTACGGGATCTTCGCGGCGTCGATGACCTCGACGTGCGGGGGGAGCTCGTCGAGCAGGTCGCGGGGGCCGAGCCGGTCGGCGATGACGACATCGGCCTCGGCGAGGAGGCGGCGGCCGCGCACGGTGATGAGGTCGGGGTCGCCGGGGCCGCCGCCGACGAGGGAGACGCCGGGGGTGGACTTGTGGCGGTGGGCCGGGGCGGCGAGGGTGCCGTCGCGCAGGCCCTCGACGATGGCGTCGCGGACGGCGGCGGAGCGGCGGGGGTCGTTGCCCGTCAGCACGGCGACGGTGACGCCCTCGATGCGGCCGGTGGCCGGGGTCCAGGCGGTGGCGGCGGAGGCGTCGTCGGCGCGCACGCACCAGACGCGCTCGCGCTCGGCCTCGGCGGAGGCGCGCTCGTTGGCCTCGCGGTTCTGGGTGGCGATGAGCGCGTACCAGGCGTCGGCGAGGTCGCCGTCCTCGTACCGGCGGCGCTCCCAGCGGATCTCGCCGGTCTCGGCCATCGCGTCCACCGACGGGGTGGCGGAGGGCGAGATCAGCAGCACATCGGCGCCGGCCGCGACGAGGGCGGGCAGGCGGCGCTGGGCGACCTGGCCGCCGCCGATGACGACGACGCGGCGACCGGCGAGTCGGAGACCGACGGGGTACGCGGGGTGTTCGGCCATGGCGGTGCGCTCCTGATGCGGCAGTCGTTCTGTCTTGCCGCTGCGGCTTTGGAGCGGCGGGGTGCGAGTGCGGTGCTGACGTGCGGTTTCTTGTGCGGGTCCACCATACGGCGCGGGCCGGTCCGTAGCGCGGACGGGGCTGCGCCCGCCCTCCCGGGGCTCCGCCCCGGACCCCGCGCCTCAAACGCCGGCGAGGCTGAATGGGCTCTGCCGTGGGGTGGGGACACTCCGGGACGTCCCCGCAGGTCGAGCGAACCCACCGCCGATCAGCGGGCCGGTCCGGCTCGGGGTTCGCGAGCCGAGGAGACGTCCCGGAGGGGCCCCACCCCACCCCGAAGCCACCCCCGCCCCCGGGGATCGGCCTCGGGGCCGGGACCCCGCCCGGGCGAAGGCGGCTTCCCGACCCGGGCCGGCCCGGTCCGGGCTACTTCTCCGTGACGCCCGCCGAGTCGAAGGTGGCGACCTCGTGCATCGCGCGGGCCGCGCTCTGGACCAGCGGGAGGGCCAGGAGGGCGCCCGTGCCCTCGCCGAGGCGGAGGTCCAGGTCGACCAGGGGGCGCAGGCCGAGCTTGTTCAGGGCCGCCACGTGGCCCGGCTCCGCGCTGCGGTGGCCCGCGATGCAGGCCGACAGGGACTCCGGGGCGATGGCGCGGGCCACCAGGGCGGCGGCTCCCGCGCTGACGCCGTCCAGGATCACCGGGGTGCGCAGCGACGCGCCGCCGAGCAGGAGGCCGACGATCGCCGCGTGCTCCAGGCCGCCGATGGCCGCCAGGACGCCGATCGGGTCCGCCGGGTCCGGCTGGTGGAGCTCCAGGGCGCGGCGCACGACCTCGACCTTGCGGGCGTGGGTCTCGTCGTTGATGCCCGTGCCGCGGCCGGTGACCTCCGCCGGGTCGACCCCGGTGAACACGGAGATGAGGGCCGCGGAGACCGTGGTGTTCGCGATGCCCATCTCGCCCGTGAGCAGGGCCTTGTTGCCCGCCGCGACCAGGTCGCGGGCCGTCTCGATGCCGACCTCGATCGCGGCGATCGCTTCCTCGCGGGTCATCGCGGGGCCGGTGGAGAGGTCGGCCGTGCCCGGGCGGACCTTGCGCGGCAGCAGGCCGGGGGTCGCGGGAAGGTCCCCCGCGACACCGACGTCGATCACGCAGACCTCGGCGCCCACCTGGTTGGCGAAGGCGTTGCAGACCGCTCCGCCGCCCAGGAAGTTGGCCACCATCTGGGTGGTGACCTCCTGCGGCCACGGGGTGACGCCCTGGGCGTGCACGCCGTGGTCACCGGCGAAGATCGCCACGGCCGCGGGCTCCGGGATCGGCGGCGGGCAGACCCGGGAGAGGCCGGCCAGCTGCGCGGAGATGATTTCGAGCATGCCCAGGGCCCCGGCGGGCTTGGTCATGCGCTTCTGCCGCTCCCACGCCTCGCCGAGCGCCTTCGCGTCGAGCGGGCGGATGCTGGCGACCGTCTCCGAGAGGAGGTCGTGCGGCTCCTCGCCGGGCAGCGCGCGGCGCCCGTACGTCTCCTCGTGGACGACCCACGAGAGCGGCCGGCGCTGGGACCAGCCGGCCTGGGCCAGCTCGGGCTCCTCCGGGAACTCGTCGACGTAGCCGACGCACAGGTACGCGACGACCTCCAGGTGCTCCGGCAGGCCCAGCTCGCGGACCATCTCGCGCTCGTCGAAGAAGCTGACCCAGCCGACGCCGAGGCCTTCGGCGCGCGCGGCGAGCCAGAGGTTCTCGACGGCGAGGGCCGAGGAGTACGGGGCCATCTGCGGCTGGGTGTGCCGGCCGAGGGTGTGGCGGCCGCCGCGGGTGGGGTCGGCGGTGACGACGATGTTCACCGGGGTGTCGAGGATGGCCTCGATCTTGAGTTCCTTGAACTGCTTGGCCCGGGCCTTGGGCAGCGAGTTGGCGTAGGCCTCGCGCTGGCGCTGGGCGAGCTCGTGCATCGTGCGGCGGGTCTCGCCGGAGCGGATGACGACGAAGTCCCAGGGCTGGGAGTGGCCGACGCTGGGCGCGGTGTGGGCCGCCTCCAGGACGCGGAGCAGCACCTCGTGCGGGATCGGGTCGGTACGGAAGCCCTTGCGGATGTCGCGGCGCTCGCGCATGACGCGCAGGACGGCCTCGCGCTCGGCGTCCGCGTAACCGGGGGCGGCCTCGCCCGCGGCGGCCTCGGCCGGGACGACTGCCTCGTCGCCCGCGGCGGGCTCGGCGGCGAGGAGCGGCTCGACCTGCTCGACCGGCTCGACCGCTTCGCCTGCGGCGGGCTCGGGCTGGGCGGCCGGAGCCGCCGCCTCGGGCTGTGCCTCGACCGGCTCGCCCGCGGCGGGCTCGGCGGGGACGAGCGGCTCGGGCTGCGGCGCGTCGCCCGCGGCGGGCCCGGTGGGACCGGCCGCCTCGGGCTGCGCCGGCTCGGCCGCCTGGGGCTGCGCCTCGGCGAGTACGGGCGTGACCGGTTCGGCCAGTGCCTCCGCGACGGGCTCGACCACCGGCTCCGCCACGACGGCCAGGGCTTCGGCCGGTACGGGCTCGACCGGCTCGGCCACCGGGAGCAGGGCCTCGGCGGCTACCGGCTCGGCGGGCGTCGGCTCGGAGAGAACCGGCTCGGAGAGAACCGGCTCGGCGGGAACCGGCAGGGGCTCGGCCGGGACCGGCTCGGGCTGCGCTTCGACGGCTACGGGCCCGGGTTCGGCGGGCTGGGCCGGCGGCTGTGCGGCGACGGCCACCGGCTCGGCCGGGAGCGGGGCGGGCTCCACCGGCAG
The DNA here is from genome assembly GCF_055571215.1 of Streptomyces sp. NPDC030995. NCBI lineage: Bacteria > Bacillati > Actinomycetota > Actinomycetes > Kitasatosporales > Streptomycetaceae > Streptomyces > Streptomyces sp. NPDC030995. Next base: position 264,019 of record NZ_JBVIFS010000003.1, on the reverse strand, counting down.
GGCCACGGGCTCGGCCGGGAGCTCCACTGCCACCGGGGCCGCCGGGAGCGGCTCCGGCTCGGCCTGCGCCGCGGGGGCCTCCGGCGCGGGCTCCGGGGCGAAGTCCGGCTGCGGCTCCGGCTCGGGGGCCGGGGCGTCCTGCGCCACGGGCTGCGGCTGCTCCGCGAGCGGCGGTTCCGGGGTCCACGGGGCGCCGGCCTGCGGCGGGATCTCGGACAGCTGCGGGGCGGGGGCCGCCGGGATGTCCAGGTACTCGGGACCCGCGGTGGGCGGACCGGGCTGGCGCGCGGGTGCCGGCGCGGCGGCGGGGCCCCGGTCCGCGAGGGACCGTACGACTCCGCCGGTGGCCTCGGGCATGGGCGGGCCCATGTGCAGCGGGCGCCGGACGGGGGCCGCGGGGGCCACCGGGGCCGTGGGGGCGGCGGGCGGCGGGACGACGAGTCCGCCGAGGTCGAGCGCGCCGGAGTCACGGCCGCCCGCCTCGTGGGCGCCCGCGCCGTAGGAGGGGAACTCGGGGTACGCGGCCGGCTCGGTGTACACCGGGGCCTCGGGGTAGGCCTGCTCTGCGCCGTAGGCCGGGAAGGCGGGGGCCGGCGGGACGACCTGCGGGTCGCTCCACGCGCCCTGGCCGCTCGGCATCAGCAGCAGTTCCTCGTCCTCCGGCTCGGCCGGGTTGTCCATGAGGTCCTGGAAGGCGTAGCCAGCGGGAATCGGTGCCGGGATCTGGACCGGAGCGGGGATGCCCTGCTGATCCACCATGCCCGCGTTGTCCGGGAGACCCTCGCCCGGGACCTGGCCGGTGTCAGTCATGCTTACCCCTCGCCCATCGGTGTTGCCTCTTCGATCGCCCGGTCGCCCACAGGGCCGCCGGACGGAGTGTTCCTGCGGGGTTGGCGTGTGATGGAGTTCGCCTCGCATACGCCTTCACGACAACCAGTAAGCATTGTCGCGCCCGTTAGCCATCGTGGCGGCCATAACCGCCACGGTCCTCTGTGGACTGCGCCACGTCGCGCGTCCCGGCGGTGTCGCGATGCCCGAATCGTCCGAGGCAGTACGACGATCGGCCAGCCTACCCCCGGCCTCGAATCAGCGGGTCACGGGGCGTTCTGCCGCCAGGAGGAACACGACGGAACGGTCCTGTTCGGCCCAGGTGCGGGGGTCCAGGCCGACGGACTGGAGCAGTGCGCACTCGACGGCGTACCCGTGTTCGGTGAGTACCCTGCCGATGGCCTCGGCCTCGTCGCGCGTGGAGGCGTGGCTGACGATCCGTTCGGGGCGGCGGTCGGCGACGGCCGCGACGACCGCGGCTCCCCCGCCGCCGACGCGGACGACGTCGGGCTCGGGCAGGTCCTCCAGTACGTGCGGTGCGCGTCCGGCGACGACCTGGAGCTGTACTCCTCGCTTGCGGGCGGCGGCAGTTACGCGGGCGCAGGCGTCCGGGTCGGCGTCCACCGCGATGACGGCGGCGCCGAGGGCGGCGGCGTCCACGGCCACGCCGCCGGAGCCGGCGCCGATGTCCCAGACGAGGTCGCCGGTGCGCGGACCGAGGCGGGCGAGCTGGGCCGCCCGGAGCTGCGCCGACTCCCCCTCCCCTGCGCCGGCGCCGGTGTCGGCCTGCGGCCGGGCCCAGCCGCGGTCGGCCGAGTGGGCGGCGCTCTGGCCGAGGAGCCAGCCGGGGTCGGCGGCGGGGGCCTGTCCCGCGCCGCCGATGACGATGACGACGTTCGGGTCGCGCCAGCTGTGGTCGGCCGCCTTGTCGGAGGTGAGGACGCTCACCTGTTCGCGGTCCGTGCCGAGTTCCTCGCAGATGACGAAGGTGCGGTGGATCCCGCCGAGGAGCAGTGCGAGTTCGGCGGGGCCGGCGCCGGGCGAGGTGAGGACGGCGACCTTGGCGTGGGCACGGCAGACGTTGACGGCGCGGCGCAGGGTGCGGGGGTGGGCGACGACGACCTGGGCGTCGTCCCAGGGCATGCCGGCGCGGGCGAAGGCGGCGGCGACGGAGGAGACGGCCGGGACGACCTCGACCTCCAGGCCGTGCTCGGGGGCGCGCAGGGTGCGTACGACGCCGAAGAAGCCGGGGTCCCCGTCGGCGAAGACGACCGCGGTGCCGCGGTGGCCGGCGATGCGGCGGGCGGCGAGGCCGACGCTGCCGAGGCGGATGCGTTCGGCGGCGGGCGGGACTTCGGGGAGGGCGAGGTGGTGGGCGGCGCCGGCCACCAGGGTGGCGGCGGAGAGCGCTGACCGGGCGGCCGCGGTCAGGGGCGAACCGTCCCAGCCGATCACCGTGACCCGGTCGGCCATCGTCGTCAGTCTCCTGGTGTGGGGGGCGAAGCTTCGTCGAGGGGGTCGGGCACGGTGAGACTACCCGGTCATCGGTTCAGGACCAGTCGGCGCCGACGGCGTAGCCGTTCGCGTCGGCCGGGTGCCCGAAGCCGCTGCTGCCGGCGTAGTTGTCGTACCCGTCGTAGCCGTCGTACCCGTCGCCGTCGTCGAGGTCCTCGGGGACGAGGCTCCAGACGATGAGGTCGGTGCGGGTGTCGGTCCAGCCGCCGTCGGCCGTCTGCGTGCGCACTATCCACGCGTTGCGCAGGACGCCTTCGCTGATGCAGCCGATCTTCTGGGCGACCTGCTGGGAGGCGGTGTTGTCGGCGGCGGTGCGCAGTTCGAGGCGCTCGAAGCCCTGGTCGCGGAAGAGCCACTGGGCGACGGCGAGGACGGACTCGCTGGCGTAGCCCTCGCCGCGTGCCCAGGGGGCGGTGACGTAGCCGACCTCGGTGGCGCGGGTGCGCCAGTTGGTGTTCTGGAGGTGGACGATGCCGACGAGGCGCTGGGTGAGGAACTCGGTGACGGCGAAGACGATTCCGCGGCCCTCGGTGCGTTCGGCGTGGGAGTGCCGGGTGGCGAATCCGTGGGCGTCGGCCTGGGTGTAGGGGTGCGGCACGGAGGTCCAGGCGGTGACGTTCTCGTCGTTCATCATCTCGGTGAGCGCGGTGACGTCCTCTTCCTCGAAGGAGCGCAGCACCAGCCGGTCCGTGCTGATGGTGACGTCCGGGAAGGTGGTAGTCATGCGCAGCTCCATGCCGTTGCTGGACTGTTTGCGTGGGTCTTAGGCCACAGCATGCAGCATGGGCCGCGGGAAGCGCATGGCCGGGTTGCCCGGAACCGGGCAGAGTTAGGGCCTGCCTCTTGGACCATGCCGGGCGCATGGTCCAAGAGGCAGGCCCTGAGCCCCGCACGCCTGTGGAGGGGTGCGGGGCCGGAAATCAGCCGTGGGTCAGGACTTCGGGGCGCCGAAGGCCGGGATGACCGAGCCCTGGTACTTGTCCTCGATGAACTTCTTGACCTCGTCGGAGTTCAGGAGCTTGGCGAGCTTCTGGATCCGCGGGTCGTTCTCGTTGCCCTTCTTCACGGCGAGGAAGTTGGCGTACGGGTTGCCCTCGGCCTTCTCCAGCGCCAGGGCGTCCGTGGCGGGCTTGAGGTCGGCCTCGATGGCGTAGTTGCCGTTGATCACGGCCGCGTCGACGTCGGACAGGGCGCGGGGCAGCGTGGCGGCCTCCAGCTCCTTGAACTTCAGGCCCTTGGCGTCGGCGATGTCGGACAGCTTGGCGGTGGCGCCCACGCCGTCCTTGAGGGTGATCAGACCGTTGTTCGCGAGCAGGTGCAGCGCGCGGCCCTCGTTGGTGTTGTCGTTGGGGACGGCGATGGTCTGGCCGGACTTGATGTCCGCCAGGCCCTTGACCTTCTTGGAGTAGAGGCCGAGCGGCTCCAAGTGCACGTTGACGACCGGCGCGATGGTGGTGCCGTTCTTCGCGTTGAAGTCGTCGAGGTACGGCTTGTGCTGGAAGTAGTTGGCGTCGACCTGGCCGTCCTGGGTGGCCTTGTTCGGCAGGACGTAGTCGGTGAACTCCTTGACGTCCAGCTTGAGCCCCTCCTTTGCCGCCAGGTTGTCCTTGACGAACTTGAGGATGTCCGCGTGCGGAGTGGGGGACGCCGCCACGACGAGCGCGGCGTTGGTGTCGGTCGTGCCGTCGGCCTTCTTGGCGGCCGGGTCGGAGGAGCTGCCGCAGGCGGTGAGGCCCAGGGCGAGCGCGGCGGATGCGGCGGCGACAGCGGTGACCTTGATGTTCTTGCGCACGAAGAGTGCCTCTTTCTTGGTGGTGCGGACTACGCCCGAGCACGACAAGTGCGGGCTATGGGGGGAGAAAGTCTGTTCAGGCCGCCCGGCCGCGGCGCGCGAGGAGTCGTACCGCGCCGTCGCCGATCAGCTGGATGGCGGTGACCATCGCGACCAGCACGACCACCGTGGCGAGCATGAAGTCGCCTTCGAAGCGCTGGTAGCCGTAGGTGACGGCCAGGGTGCCGAGTCCGCCGCCGCCGACCGCGCCGGCCAGGGCCGAGTAGCCGATGAGGGCGATGACGGTAGTGGTGAGGCCGGAGATCAGCGAGGGCAGGGCCTGCGGCAACAGCACCTTCCACACGATGGTGGGGATGCCGCCGCCCATCGCCTGGGCGGCCTCGACCAGACCGTGGTCCACTTCGCGGACGGAGGTCTCGACCAAACGGGCGAAGAAGGGGATGGCGCCGACGGAGAGTGGCACGATCATCGCGGTGGGCCCGATGTAGGTGGGTATCGGGGTCAGGACCCCGATCACCCACGTGGTGACCGGAATCATCCAGATCAGCAGGATGATGAACGGCATCGAGCGGCCGATGTTCACGATCTGGCCGACGACCTTGTTGACGGGACGGTTCTGCAGCAGTCCGCCCTTGTCGGTCAGGACCAGCAGAACGCCGAGCGGCAGTCCGCCGATGAGGGTGACCACGGTGGCCCACAGGACCATGTAGAAGGTGTCGTACGTGCCCTGGGTGAGCAGGGGCTGCATCTCGGACCAGGTCACTTGGCACCATCCTTGACCAGTGCGGCCAGTTCGTCGTCGATCGCGTCGATCTCGTCGTCGACGACGTCGACCTGGAGGCCCTGCTCGCGCAGGAAGCCGACCGGCACGACGTTGTCCTCGTAGCGGCCGGGCAGCTCGATGCGCATCCGGCCGATCTGCCGGCCGGCGACGGTGTCCATCGCGGCGCCGAGGATCGAGATGTCGATGTTGTACGTGCGCGCGAGCTGCGAGATGACCGGCCGGACGGCGGCTTCTCCGTGGAAGGTGACGTCGACGACCGTGCGGTCGGGGCCGGTGGCGGCGCCGGTGACCGGGAAGAGTTCACCGGCGAGCTCGGAGCCCGGGGTGGCGAGCAGCTCGGCGACGGTGCCGGACTCGATGATCCGCCCGTTCTTCATCAGCGCGGCCGAGTCGCAGACGGTCTTGACCACGTCCATCTCGTGCGTGATGAGCAGCACGGTGAGGCCGAGCTGCCGGTTCAGGTCGCGCAGCAGCGTGAGGATGGAGCGGGTGGTTTCGGGGTCCAGCGCGCTGGTGGCCTCGTCGGAGAGCAGCACCTTGGGGTCGCCGGCCAGGGCGCGGGCGATGCCGACTCGCTGCTTCTGGCCGCCGGAGAGCTGGGTGGGGTAGGCCTTGGCCTTGTCGGCGAGGCCGACGAGGTCGAGGAGTTCGAGCGCCTTGCGGGAGCGCTCGCGGCCGGAGACCCCGAGGATCTCCAGGGGCAGCTCGACGTTGCCCTGCACGGTGCGCGAGGACAGCAGGTTGAAGTGCTGGAAGACCATGCCGATGCGGCTGCGGGCCTCGCGGAGCTCCTTGCCGGCGCGGCGGCCGCGGCCGGCGAGCGCGGTGAGGTCGACTCCGTCGACGCTCACGGTGCCGGTGGTGGGGCGCTCCAGCAGGTTCACGCAGCGGATCAGGGAGGATTTGCCTGCGCCGCTCTGGCCGATGACTCCGTAGACCTCGCCCTCGCGGACGTGGAGATCGACTCCGTCCAGGGCGGTGACCTCGCGGCCACGGGACTGGTAGACCTTCGTGAGGCCCGATGTGGTGATCACAGGAATTCCGTCGCTGTCGAGTGCACGGCGCAGCGGGGTGCCGGGCACGGGGCAAACATCTGGGGACGCGATACGGGACGAACCGTCAGAAAACGATGGCGTCGACGCGTGCGCGGGGCAGGAACGAGCCGTGCTGTTCATCAGCGGGTGACGCGCCGGCGCGGCTGGTCTCGCTTCGGGGCGCGAGGCTCAGGAAGGGGCCCTCAGAAGGCGCACATTCGACACATACAACGAGCACCGGGCGTCATCGTCGCCTCGGTCGCAAGGGTGCGGCTGCTCGTCGTGGTCATGGGCCCCAGTAAACCAGACGCATCCCGTCACCGATCCACGATGTCCGGATAGCGGACACATTCCGGCCACATACCGGACCGGGCCGTTCCGCACGGGCCGTCCGGCCCGCCCGCCGCTCCCCCGGCACTGACCTGCGCCGACACGGCCCGCAGGGCCCGCACCGGGCCCCTGCGACGGTGTCCGCCGACGGGGTCCGCTGTGGTCAAGACCACTGTCCGCCGACGGGCCGCGCGACCCGTGGAGCGGGGCGCCCGCATCGGGTCTTTCGGCCCGTAATACCCTCGCTGCATGCTCGACGCCCTGACGGTGGCCATCGGTGTGGCCGCACTCGCCCTCGCCGCCTGGTGCGGCCACGCCGCGTGGCGGGACCAGCCGACCAAGGACTGGCACTTCATCGGCATGGCCGTCGTGACCGTGCTGGTCCTGGCCCAGCTGGCGACCGGCCTGGTCCAGCTGGCCCGGGGCGAGAAGGCCGACGAGGGCACGGTGATCTTCGTGGCCTATCTGGTGGGCGCCTTCGCCGCGGTACCGGCCGCCGGGATGCTCTCGCTGACCGAGCGGACCAAGTGGGGTTCGGTGACGGTGGCCGCGGGCGCGGTCGTCCTCGCCGTCCTCGAAGTACGGCTCTACGACATCTGGGGAACCACCGGTGCCTGACGCGCAGACGACGACCGCCACCCCCGCCGGGCGCACGAGGCTGGTCTCCGGGCCGGGGCTGCTGCTGGTGTGGCTGTACGGGGTAATGGTGGTGGGCGCGGTCTCCCGCTCGGCCTACCAGATCTCCACCGAGTTCGACCGGGCGCCGCTGGCGTACTCGCTGTCGGCCGCGGCGGCGCTCGCCTACGCCTTCATCACGTACTCGCTGGTGCGCGGCGGGGAGCGGGCCCGCAAGGCGGCGCTGATCTGCTGCGCCGCCGAGCTGACCGGCGTACTGGTCGTGGGCGCCTGGACCCTGGTGCGGCCCGAGGCCTTCCCCGACGCGACCGTGTGGTCGCAATTCGGGATGGGCTACCTGTTCATCCCGGTGATCCTGCCGATCACCGGGATGCTCTGGCTGCGCGCCAAGCGCTAGGCGCCAGGCGCCGCAGGCTGGTTCCGAACGCTAGGCGCTGACGGCGAATTCCGTCGGGTCGCCGGCTTCCTTCTCCAGGATCACCAGCTGCATGCCGTCGGAGGCCGTGCGGCCGCCGACCTTGACGTAGCCGCACTTGCGGTAGAGGCGCAGGTTCGACTCGCTCTTGTGCCCGGTGTGCAGGCGGAAGCGGGTGGTGGTGCCGGGGCTCGCGAGGGCCTCCTCGACCGCGCGCAGCAGGCGCGCGCCCAGCCCGTGACCCTGCAGGCGCGGGTGGACGCAGAGCTTGGCGATCTTGCCGGTGCCGTCCTCGTCGACGCTGCCGCGCACGGCGCCGACGACCTCGTCGCCGAGCCGGGCCACGAGGACGGTGTCCTTCGCCAGCTCCGCCTTCAGGGAGTCCAGGGACTGGGTGAGCGGCTGGATGAGGTAGTTGCCGTACAGCTCGGCCTCACGCTGGAAGGCCAGGTACTGCAGTTTGAAGATCTGCTCCGCGTCCTCGGCAGCCGCCGCCGTAATGGTCACGCTCATGCCCATGTGCGCATGCCTCCAGCTCACCTGGTAGCCCGATGGTCTACCGCTCCTTTCCCCGCAGGCCAGGAGCCGCAACCTCTGCAGCCAGCATTCTGCGCAGACATCCCAGGCAGCGGGAACGCACGGGCCCCAAACTTCCTTGTGAGATACCCAACTCTCCTGCGATTTCACGGTAAGTGAGGTCTCTGGGCGAAAGAAGTGCCTTCATGAGCTCGGGGCAGCGGCCGGGCAACCGGGCGACCGCCGATCGGAGTGCGCGGTTCTCCTCACCGTGCATGAGGGCGTCTTCCGGTTCGGCTCCCCCGGCCGCGCCGGCCGGCGGACCGCCGTCCGCATGGTGGTGGCGGTTGCCGTACGGGATCTCCCGGCGGGCGCGGCGCCGCGCGAGGCGGGCCTCCGCCCGTACCGCCCGGCGCAGCCAGCGCGCCGGCTCCGCCGGGTCCGCGGGGTCGGGGGCGCGCCGGCCGCTCTCCAGCAGCCTGATCCAGACGGCCTGTTCCAGGTCGGCCGGGTCCACTCCGGTGCCCGGGGCCTCCGCGGCGGCCTCGGCGGAGAGCAGCGGTGCCAGTTCGTTCACGAGCTCGGGGTCCTTCAACAGGTCCATGCCGGGCGGGACGTGTGGGCCGTGCCGCGCGGTTTCCGCGCCGGGCACGGCCCACTCGTACGGGAAGGCGCGCTCAGCGGTTGACGGGGCGGCGGCCCGGGCGGAAGGCCTCCGCCGCGAGCAGTCCGGTGTCCGGGTTGTCGGTGAAGATCCCGTCGATGCCCTGTTCGAAGTAGGTCTTGAAGGCGGCGAAGGCGTCCCCGTACGCGGCCGGGTCCGTGCCCTTGCGGAAATCGGCCGGCAGGAAGCTGTTCTCGTTGCGCGCGGTGTAGGGGTGCAGCAGCAGCCCCTGGGCGTGGGCGTCGCGCACCAGGGTGGTCGGGGCGCCGAGCTTGCCGGCCGCGTCGCGCGGGAGGATCAGGTCCATGGTCGGGCCGATGCCCTGGGCGAAGCCGGCGATCCACTTCAGGCCCTCGGGCTTGACCAGGTCCGCGACGGTACGCGGGTCCTTGGCCTGTTCGAAGTCCCAGGGGCGGGTGCCCGCCGCGGAGAGCAGTACCACGCGGGGCGCGGAGACCAGCCGGGAGAGCCGCTGGATGCTGGAGGGCTCGAAGGACTGGAGGAAGACGGCCGCGTCGCGGTGGTCGCGTCCGTAGCGGCGCAGCAGCTTGGCGAGGGGCTCCTCCAGGCCGAGGCCGAGGCCGCGGAAGTAGCTGGGGTGCTTGGTCTCCACGTGCAGCCAGACCTGCTTGTCGCGCCGGCGGCTCTCCCGGTTGGCCCAGCGCAGGACCTCCTCGAAGGTGGGCACCGCCCACTGGCCGTCGTAGAGGGTGTTCCGCTGACGGACGGCGGGGATACGTTCCTTCGCGCGCAGGGTCTTCAGCTCGGCGAGGGTGAAGTCCTCGGTGAACCACCCCGTCACGGAGACCCCGTCGACGGACTTGGTGGTGCGCCGGGAGGCGAACTCGGGGTGGTCGGCGACATCGGTGGTGCCGCCGATCTCGTTCTCGTGGCGGCACACCAGGTGGCCGTCCCGGGTCGGGACGAGGTCCTGCTCGATGACGTCGGCGCCCAGGTCGAGGGCGAGCTGGTAGGAACCGAGGGTGTGCTCCGGCCGGTAGCCGCTCGCCCCGCGGTGGCCGATGACCGTCGGGTAGGGGAGGTCCCGGAAGCCCCCGTCGTGACCCCCGTCGCCGTGCCCGCCGCCGCTCGCGGCGGGTGCGGCGGATGCGGATCCCGCCGCGAGTCCGGTGATTCCGGTCCCCGCCGCCAGGACGGCCGCCCCCAGGACCGTGCGCCGCGCTGCCCCACCCTGCGTCATGAGTGCCACTCCTCGTTCGATATGGGGCCTGCGGCTCCGGGAACTCTGATGTCCCGGGGTCTCACGGCCCGCGATCGGCGTGCCGATGGTAGGCAAGCGGCGGTGGCCGAGGGGCGTGCGGCGACGGCACATCCGGGGAACTTGGCGGAAACGTGCGTCAACACTGCGTATCCGACACGTGAACCCGATGTGCGCTCGGACCTGACCCGCGAGTATCGTCCTCACCTGCACTACCGCCGTGTGGTGGTCGCGCGAACCGCTTTTCGATGCCGGAGGGCCCACGTTGTTCCGTACGAAGCTCATCAAAGCCACTGTCGGACCGGTCATGCGCATGATGTTCCGCACCCGTGTGGAGGGCATCGAGAACATCCCCGGCACCGGACCGGTGATTCTGGCGGGCAACCACCTCACCTTCATCGACTCCATGATCCTTCCGCTGGTGTGCGACCGGACGGTCCACTTCATCGGCAAGGACGAGTACGTGACGGGCAAGGGCATCAAGGGCCGCGCGATGGCCTGGTTCTTCACCGGCTCCGGCATGATCCCCGTCGACCGTGACGGCGCCAACGGCGGGGTCGCTGCCCTGATGACCGGTCGCCGGATCCTCGAAGAGGGGAAGATCTTCGGCATCTACCCCGAGGGCACCCGCTCCCCCGACGGCCGGCTCTACCGCGGCCGCACCGGCATCGCCCGCCTGACCCTGATGACCGGCGCCCCCGTGGTCCCGTTCGCGATGATCGGCACCGACAAGCTCCAGCCCGGCGGCGCCGGCATGCCGCGCCCGGGCCGGGTCACCGTCCGCTTCGGCGAGCCGATGGAGTTCTCCCGCTACGAGGGCATGGACCGCGACCGGTACGTGCTGCGCGCCGTCACCGACTCGGTGATGGCCGAGGTCATGCGGCTCTCGGGCCAGGAGTACGTGGACATGTACGCCACCAAGGCCAAGGCGGCCTGAGCCCGCTTCACTGCCGCTGGAGTGACCGGCTGACGCCCGCCAGCGTGGTCGTGGCGAGGATCCAGCCGGTCACGATCAGCAGGTACGACAGCCACTGGTGCCAGCCGCTGGGCGCGAAGGCCTGCTCCTGGCCGAATCCGATGATCGGCAGCATCAGGTCGAGCGTGTAGAAGACCGGGTTGAAGTCCGGCGCCTCCCCCACCTTGATCGGGCGGGGCGGCCGCATGCCGTACGCGATCCACCCCGTCAGCAGGAGCGCGAGCAGCCAGCCCGCCGCGCGCAGCGGCCGGAAGCCGTACCCGACGGTGACGTCCTGGAGCAGCCCCCAGACACGGGCGTGCCGGGGCTGGGTGCGGCGGTGTCGGCGCAGTTTGGCGAGCTGGACGGTGCGGGCGGCGGCCTCGTCGCCCGCCGTCCGGTAGGCCGCGGCGAGCTGTTCGTAGGCGTACGGGAGGTAGCCCGACTCCTCGCGCTCCAGGGCGGGCAGCCGCTCCTCGGCGGACAGGTGCGGGACGAGGCTGCGGTAGGTGAGCCCGTCGATGCGTATCTGCTCCGGCCAGGTCTCGGGCGGCATGTGCAGCATGTCGAACTGGGAGCGCCGCAGGTTCACCCCGCCCTGGATCGTCTCGCAGGACCTCAGCCACACCTCGCCGATGACGCAGCTGGAGGCGCGCAGGGCGACCCCGCCGGGGTTCACGAAGCGTGCGTAGGCGAGGTTGAGCTGGCCCGGAATGCGGGAGCCCGTGAGGTTGACCCGGCCGTGCAGCTGCGCGTGCATGGCCCGTACGTCGGTGCCGACGGTGAGGGTCTCGGCGTGCAGGGCGGTGCCGCCGGGGGCGAGCAGCCTGGCGCCGTCCAGGTTGAGCTGGCCGGCGACGGTGGTGCCGTTGATCCGGGTCTGACCGTGGACGGTCAGTTCCATGGCGATGACGTCGGTGCCGATGTCGGCGTGGCTGACCTGGAGCGGGGGCTCCGGGGTCTCTGCCGGGGGCTCGTCGCCGGTGGGAGGCGTGCCGATGACCGCACGGCGCAGGAAGAGGCCGCCGGCGATCCGGGCCCCGGCGAGCCGGACCGGCCCGGTGATGCGGCAGCAGGACAGCTTGAGCGCGACGTCGACGCTGACGGAGTTGGCGGTCAGCCCGGGAAGCGTCGAGTCGTTGACCACGAAGTACCGCAACTGGGCCCCGTAGAGCAGGGGTTTGCGCTCGAACCAGCAGGCGCGCAGCCGGATCGGGTGCTCGACGACGGCGTACCTGAGGTTCAGCTTGCCGGTGATCCGGGCGCCCCGGATGTTGAGCCCGGCGACCTGCCCCCCGACATTGGGCCCGTTCAGCAGCAGGGCGGTGAGCACATCGGCGCGCACGGTCCGCTCGGGGCCCCAGGTCTCGCCCGTGTCTCCGGTCTCGTCGGCGTGTTCGCGAAAGTCGACGCCCTCACCGCGCGGGAAGGCCTCCCATACGCGGAGCTCCGCCGGGGTCAGGTCGTTGATCTCCATCGCCGGGATGGTGTCCCGCGGTTCGACGAACTGTCAACTCCGCCCGGGACACCCTCCCCTGTCGGGACGTCAGTGCTCGACGCCGCCTTGGAGCTCCTGGCCCTTCAGCAGGAACCAGGCGGCCGCGGCGGTGGCCAGGAGCACGGCCGCGCCGACGCCGGAGGCGAGCCGCAGGCCGTCCACGAAGGCCTCCTGGGCGGCCCCCACCATCACCTGGGCGGTATGCGGGTCCAGCGCCTTGGCGGCCTCCACGGCTCCGCCGAGGGATTCGTGCGCGGCGTCGGCCACCGGCCCGGCCACCGAGGCCGGGGCGGTGAAGCCCTGGTAGACGCCGGTGACGACGGAACCGAGCAGGGCGATGCCGAGGGCCGCGCCCAGTTCGTACGCCGTCTCGGAGACGGCCGAGGCCGAACCGGCCTGCTCCTTGGGCACGCTGGAGAGGATCACGTCGGCGGTGACGGTGAAGGAGAAGCCCGCGCCGAGGCCGACGACGAGCAGGGCGGCGCCGAGCAGCGGGTAGCCGCTCTCCTGGCGGAGCACGGTCAGGGCGGCGAGCGCCAGGCCGATGGCGGCGAGGCCGCCCGCCACGATCACGCGTACCGAGTACCTGCGGGCGTAGCGTCCCGCGACGAGGCCGGTGGCCACCGCACCGATGGCGGCGGGCAGTTCGGCCAGACCGGCCTCCAGGGGGTCGCGGCCCTGCACGAGCTGGAGGAACTGCGAGAGGAAGAAGACCAGCCCGGAGAGGCCGAAGACGGTGAGCAGGTCGGCGAGGACCGCGCCGGAGAAGCCGCGGTGCTTGAAGAGCCGCATGTCGAGCAGGGGCGATTCCAGGGTGAACTGGCGGCGCACGAAGGCGTACAGGGCGCTCGCGCCGAGGCCCGCGGTGACCCAGACCTCCCAGGTCGGTCCGTGGGTGGCGACTTCCTTGACGGCGTAGACGACCGCGATGACGCCGACGAGGGAGAGGCCGACGCTGACCAGGTCCCAGGGGCCGGTGACCGGGTTCTTGGACTCGGGCAGCAGTTTGATGCCGACGATCACCAGGACGATCATCACGGGGAGGTTGATGAGGAAGACCGAGCCCCAGTAGAAGTGCTGGAGCAGGGCTCCGCCGACGACCGGGCCGACGGCCGCGCCGGCGGAGGCGGTGGCGCCCCAGATGCCGATGGCGAGGCTGCGCTCCTTGGGGTCGTGGAAGATGTTGCGGATCAGCGCGAGGGTGGACGGCATCAGGGTCGCGCCGGCCACGCCGAGCAGGGCCCGGGCGACGATCATCATCTCGGGGCTGGTCGCGTAGGCGTTGAGGACCGAGACGGCGCCGAAGGCGGTGGCGCCGACGAGGAGCAGCTTCTTGCGGCCGATGCGGTCACCGAGGGAGCCCATGGAGACGAGCAGGCCGGCGATGACGAAGGAGTAGATGTCGCCGATCCACAGCAGCTGGGTGCCGGTCGGCTTGAGGTCCTCGCTGAGGGACGGGGTGGCGAGACCGAGTACGGTGGCGTCGACCGCGACCAGCAGCACGGCCAGGACGAGCACGGAGAGCGCGAGCCAGCGCCCGGGGCTCTTGACCTCCGCCCCCTTCTGCCTGCTCAGCTGTTCGGTACGGCTCATTTCTCCACGCTCCGTCGTGCGCCACCGAGCAGCAGCTCGATGATCATGTACTGAAAGTCCTTGGCGGCGACCCGGCCGTCCATGACGGCCCAGGCGCAGGTGCCGATGAGGCCGTAGAGGGCCTCGGTGAGCCAGGCGGGGCTCAGGTCGATCCGGATGTCGCCCTCTTCCTGGCCGCGCCGGAACAGCGCGCCGACGCGGGCGTCGAGCCGGGCCCAGCCCTCGTTGATCTCGTCGCCCTCGAACAGCTGGTTCTCGGTGACGAGGAAGGCCAGCAGTTCGGCATTCGGCTCCGCCTCGGCGACGAGCCGCCTGAGCGCGTCCACCGCCGTGCCCTCGTCGAGGCGGGCGTTGTCGAACGCCACCTCGAACTCCCGGATGCCGAGCTCTTCGAGGGCCCGGACGAGGGCGTCGCGCCCCGCGAAGTGCCGGTGGAGGGTCGCACGGCCGATTCCGGCGGCGCGGGCGACCTCGTCCATCGTGGCGGTCGATTTCCGGGAGAGCAGGGCGGCCGCGTCGCGGAGCACCTGGTCACGATCCATGGCCATGAGACAAGCATACCCCGAATGAGACACCCACGTCTCATTCTTTGTGGAAAATGAGCTGCCCTCGGGCAGCCGGAACGGAATCCTGCCGAGATGAAGCCCCTGCTGCTGATCGACGTCGACGGACCACTGAACCCCTACGCGGCCAAGCCCCACCGCCGCCCCGAGGGCTACACCACCCACGGGATGCGCCCGACGGGCTGGACGGGGGCACAGAGCGCGAAGCCCCTGCGGGTCCTGCTGAACCACGGCCACGGCGCGGAGCTGCTCGCGCTGGCGGACGCCTACGAGCTCGTCTGGGCCACGACGTGGAAGGACGAGGCGAACGACTGGATAGGTCCGCACCTGGGCCTGCCGCGGCTCCCGTACATCGACTGGCCGGTGATGCACGGCCGGGCCCCCCGCGGGACCTTCTGGAAGACGCAGTACATCCTCGAGTACGCGGGCGAGCGGCCCTTCGCATGGATCGACGACGACATCACGGCCATGGACCGCGAGTACGTCGACCAGCGCCATCCGGCGCGGACGCTGCTCATGCGGATCGACGAGCGGATCGGACTGACCCGCACCGACTTCGACGCGCTGGAGGACTGGGCGAGCTGATACCCCGGCAAAGCCGAAAGGGGCGGTGCGGGCCGCGCGGCCCGCACCGCCCTTCGGGCGCATCGGCTACTGCTTGTGGGCCGCCCAGGCGTGCTGGATGACCAGGTCGGCCTTCAGCTCGGTGAGCTGGATCGCGACCGCCGAGGGGGCGGTGCCGCCACGGCCGTCGCGGGAGGCCAGGGCGCCCTTGACGTTGAGGACGGTGCGGACCTCGGGGGTCAGGTGCTCCGAGATCTTCGCGAACTGCTCGTCCGTGAGCTCGTCGAGCTCGATGCCGAGCACCTCGCACACCTTGACGCACTCGCCGGCCACCTCGTGCGCCACCCGGAAGGGGACGCCCTGCTTGACCAGCCACTCCGCGATGTCGGTGGCGAGCGAGAAGCCCGCCGGAGCCAGCTCCTCCATCCGCTCCCGGTTGACCGCGAGGGTGGCCATCATGCCGGTGAAGGCCGGCAGCAGGACTTCGAGGGTGTCGCAGGAGTCGAAGACCGGCTCCTTGTCCTCCTGGAGGTCCCGGTTGTAGGCCAGGGGCAGCGCCTTGAGGGTCGCGAGGAGGCCCGTCAGGTTGCCGATGAGGCGGCCCGACTTGCCGCGCGCCAGCTCCGCGATGTCCGGGTTCTTCTTCTGCGGCATGATCGACGACCCGGTGGAGAAGGCGTCGTGCAGGGTCACGAAGGAGAACTCCTTCGTGTTCCAGATGATGATCTCCTCCGCGATCCGGGACAGGTTGATCCCGATCATGGCGGTGATGAAGGCGAACTCGGCGACGAAGTCGCGCGAGGCCGTGCCGTCGATCGAGTTGCCGACCGAGCCCCGCTCGAAGCCGAGGTCGGCGGCGACCGCCTCCGGGTCGAGGCCGAGGGAGGAGCCGGCCAGGGCGCCCGAGCCGTACGGGGAGACCGCGGTCCGGGTGTCCCACTGCCGCAGCCGCTCCGCGTCCCGGGACAGGGACTGCACATGGGCCAGTACGTGGTGGGCGAAGAGCACCGGCTGCGCGTGCTGGAGGTGGGTCCGGCCCGGCATCGCCACGTCCGCGTGGCTCTCGGCGAGGCCGACCAGCGCGTCCTGGAGGTCCGCGATGAGCCCGCCGATGATCCGGCCGTGGTCGCGCAGGTACATCCGGAAGAGGGTGGCCACCTGGTCGTTGCGGGACCGGCCGGCCCGCAGCTTGCCGCCGAGCTCGGCGCCGAGCCGCTCCAGCAGGCCCCGCTCCAGGGCGGTGTGCACGTCCTCGTCGGCGATGGTGCCGGTGAAGGACCCGTCGGCGACGTCGGCTTCGAGCCGGTCCAGCCCGGCGATCATGCGTTCGAGCTCTTCGGCCGTCAGCAGACCTGCCTTGGCGAGCACGCGGGCGTGGGCCCGGGAGCCCGCGATGTCGTACGGCGCGAGGCGCCAGTCGAAGTGGACCGACGCGGACAGCTTCGCGAGGGCCTCGGCGGGGCCGTCGGCGAAGCGCCCGCCCCAGAGCCGGACGTCACCGTTGTTGCTGCTCACAGCTACTGCTCCTCAAGACTGCATGACTTTGACTGCCCGTTGGGCCGTGTATGTGCAACCGCCTCCCCGCCGCGGAGGTAACGGGGAGGCGGTACGACTGGAAGCGATAGGCATAACTATGCATTACTCCGTATGTTTCGTCAATCAACTGCCTCGGCCTACGATCGACGCGGGACAAGGGGGACACGGGAGCAGGGGGACACATGGGCCGCGCGCAGGAACGGGACATCAAGGCGGGGCGCGAGAGCGCGCAGCGGCTGGCGGCAGGACAGCCGCCGGGGCCGCCGCTCACGACGGCCGAGGCGTGGATGGCCTTCGACCAGGAGGTACGCGCGATCCGTCGGCGCCAGTACGCGGCCGTACCCAAGGACCGGCACGAGGTGGCGCTGTGCCATCACGACGGGCGCGTCCGCGAGGAGGCGCTCCGCGCACCGCACCCCCGCCCGGAACTCGTCGCGATCCGCTGTGCCGACTGGGTCCCCGTCGTACGGGAGCAGGCCCGGCGCGTGCTGATCGGCGCCCTGGCGGCCGAACCCGCGGACACCCTGCGCCGGCTGACTCCGCTGGTCCTGCGGCTGGCCCGCCGGGAGCAGGGCGCCTGGGCGCTGGAGCTGTTCTCCGCGGTGCTGCGCGACGAACCGGTCCTGGCCGAGCTGCGCGACAGCGCCGACCTGCCGACCCGGCGGCTCGCCGCACGGCTCACCATGGACGCAAGGCTGTTCGGCACCCGGGAACTGGCTCTGCGGGCCGCGGCCGAGCGGGATCCGCTGACCAGCCGGCTGTGGGCGGACGCCGCGCTCGCGGACCTGGCCGCCGACGAGGCCGACGGCGAGACGGTCGACGAGGTGGTGGACGCCTTGCTCGGCGCGCACGTCCCGATGGTCCGGGCCGGCGGGGTCACCGCCCTGCGCCGGGCCGGGCGGGCCGCCGAGGCCGCGGACCACCTCGCCGACCGCTCCGGCCTGGTGCGGGCCTGCGCCCGCTGGCTGGTCGGCCGGGACGGCGGCGACCCGTACGCCCTCTACCGCGCGCTGGTCACGGATCCGGACCACGTGACCCCGTACGCGGTGACCGGCTTCGCCGAGTGCGCCCGGCGGGGAGACGCCCCGCTGCTCCGCGTGCTGCTGGCGCACCCCGCGGGCGCGGTCCGGGCCGCCGCCGTCGCCGGGCTGCGCCTGCTGGACACCACCGACGAGGCGCTGCTGCTGCCGCTGCTGGACGACGCCTCGGCCGCCGTGGCCCGGGAGGTCTCCCGGAGCCTGGACTCCACGGCCCGGCGGCTGCCCGTCGAACGGCTGGTGGAGCTCGTCGCCCCCGAGCGGCCGCTGCACACCCGCCGGGCCGCCTTCCACCTGCTCCGCGCCCGGGGCGGCGTCGCCGCGCTGCGGGCCGCCGTGGACCTGCTGGAGGTGCGGGATCCGGGCCTGCGGGAGCTGGCGGGGACGACCGTACGGGCATGGGCCTGGCAGGGCACGCTGCGCGAGGGCGAGGCGGACGCCGCCGAACTGGGCCGGCTGCTGGAGCGGTCGGCCGCCGTGTTCGACGAGCACCAACTGGCGGTTCGCTTCACCCGGTTGGGCCTCAGGAGCTGAAACACCGCAGGACTTCATCGAGAAGAGCCTCGACGGCCTGCCTGCACGACCCCTGCCCCTTTCGCCCCGTACTGTCTGACATGTGCTGCGTACCGCTCTCGTCACCGGAGTGACGATCGTCACCACTCTCTTCCCGCAGGGCCCCGCGCCCCTGCCCGCCCGTCTCGCCGACACCGGCGGCGGCAGTCAGCTGATCACCGCCGTCGCACCCGCCCCCGGATCCACGACCGGCCGGCTGACCTGGTGGGACCGGCGGGCCGGGCGCTGGTTCGAGGCCGGGAGCGCGCCGGCCCGCTTCGGGGCGAACGGCCTCACCGAGGGCGCGACGCGCACACAGGGCACCAACACCACGCCGACGGGCCTGTATCCGCTTCCGTACGCCTTCGGAATCCGTCGGGCGCCGGCCGGGACGGAGTACCGCTACCGGCGGGTGACCGGCGACTCCTGGTGGTGCCAGGACAACGCGTCCGCCGCCTACAACCGCTGGGTGGAGCCGCTGCCCGCGGACTGCGCCCCGGGCGAGGCCGAGCACCTGGTGACGTACGAGAAGCAGTACGCGCATGCGCTGCTCATCGCCTTCAACTACGACCGGCCCGTACGCGGCCGGGGCGCGGGCATCTTCCTGCACGTCAACGGCAAGGGCGCGACGGCCGGTTGCGTGTCCGTGCCCGAGCGGGCGATGCGGGCGATCCTGCGCTGGGCCGACCCGCGCCGCCGCCCGCACATCGCGATCGGCACGCAGGAGGGGCCGCTCGCCGTCACCCGCTACTAGGTCGTGTCGTCAAAGTCCCGTCTGGCTGGCGGGGTCTGGCACGCACGCTCGCCGCGTTGTCGTCGGTCGCCGACGTCCCCCAGCTACCGCTGGGAGGTGCCCCCACCGCGTCGCCTCCCCCCTCCGCCTTGCGATCGCACGCACCAGACCCCGCCAGCCCCGCCCTTCGGGCGGCCGACGCGACTTCGACGACACTCCCTAGGCCCGCCCTGTCCCCCCGGGGGACGTGGGCTCGTCCTCGTCGGCGGCCCGGTACTCGTACGCGTCCTCCCACCAGACCTTGTCGTCCAGCCACTCGTCGTCCTCGTCACCGTCCTCGTCGACGTCCTCGTAAACGACCCGGTCGACGCCGCGCCACTGGCCGCGGTCGCCGATGCTCCGCAGTACGTGGAGGCGTTGCTGTTCGTCCAGCGCCGCGAAGGCCGGATGCGGCTCGGCGCGGATCCGCTCCTCCAGCGCGTCGCCGCACTCCGTACGGGCCCGGACCGCCTTGCGCGCGTCGTCGGCGAACCAGAGAGCCGCCAGGCCCAGGGCGGTCACCGTGGCGGCGGCCCATTCCAGGACGCCGTGCGGGCGGGAGACCGCCAGCAGCAGCGCGGCCGCCGCGATCCAGAACCACAGCAGCAGGAGGATGCCCAGGCAGGCGCAGCAGGCCGCCGGTTGGCGCGGCTCGCCGGGCGGCATGTGCGGGAGATCGGGCAGCAGGGCGGCCCGTTCGTTCCGGTACGCGTTGCACCGCTCCGCGTATTCCTCGTCGCACCGGTCGATCCAGCCGATCGACACCGGCTCGGGATCGTGCCGGCGTACGGCCTCCAGCAGGGCGGCGGGCAGCGGGTGGGCGGGCGTCCCGGCGGGGTCACGGCCCTGCACGGTCAGGAACGCCGCTCCTTCCCCGTCGATCCGGAGGTACCCGCCGAGGACCAGCTCGGCGGCGGCCGCCTCGGTCGCCCCGGAGCGCAGCACGGCGGCGTGGTACGGCTCGAGGTCCAGGGCGGCGACGATCCGGAGGATCTCGCGCCGGATCCGGGCCCGGCGCCGCCACCGCAGGCCGATGGCGGCGTACACGGCGACGGCCACGGCCGACACCGCTGCGGCGAGGACGAGTGGGAACACGCCCCGAGGCTATGTCGCCGGGCGCCGGTCGGGCACCGGATTTCCGGCGCCCCGGACGCAGGGCGGAGGGCAGAGGCCGGAAGGCGGAGCCGGAGCGGCTCAGCTCTCCTTCTGCGCCAGCCGCAGGAGGTGGTCCGCGAGGGCCTGGCCGCCCGCCGGGTCGCGGCTGATCAGCATCAGGGTGTCGTCGCCCGCGATCGTGCCGAGGATCTCGCGGAGCTCGGCCTGGTCGATCGCCGAGGCCAGGAACTGCGCCGCACCCGGCGGGGTGCGCAGGACCACGAGGTTCGCGGAGGCCTCCGCCGAGATCAGCAGTTCCCCGGAGAGGCGCCGCATGCGCTCCTCCTTCGCGGACTCGCCGAGCGGGGCCTGCGGGGTGCGGAAGCCGCCCTCGCTGGGCACCGCGTAGATCAGCTCGCCGCCGGTGTTGCGGATCTTGACCGCGCCCAGCTCGTCGAGGTCGCGCGAGAGCGTCGCCTGGGTGACGCTCAGACCGTCGTCGGCGAGCAGCTTGGCCAGCTGGCTCTGGGAGCGGACCGGCTGCCGGTTGAGGATGTCCACGATCCGGCGGTGACGCGCGGTGCGGGTCTGCGGGACGGCCTGGCCGCCTTGCTCGTTGTCCTGCGCCTGGCTCATCGTCGTCTCATTCTCCGGATCGGTCCCCGTTGGCTGTGTCGAGGATGCCGGGCAGGGCCCGGAGGAACGCGTCCGCCTCGGCTTCGGTGAGCACGTACGGGGGCATGAGCCGTACGACGTCGGGGGCGGGCGCGTTGACCAGGAAGCCGGCGTCCTGAGCCGCCTGCTGCACCTTGGGTGCGAGGGGCTCGGTCAGCACGATACCCAGCAGCAGGCCGGCGCCCCGGACGTGGGAGACCAACGGATGGCCCGAGGACTCGATCCCGGAGCGCAGCCGCTCGCCCCGAGCCTTGACCTGGTCGAGCAGGCCGTCGGTGGCGATGGTGTCGATGACGGCGAGGCCGGCGGCGCAGGCGACCGGGTTCCCGCCGAAGGTGGTGCCGTGCTGGCCGGGCTGGAGCAGGTCGGCCGTGGCCCCGAAGGCGGCGACGGCGCCGATCGGCAGTCCGCCGCCCAGCCCCTTCGCGAGGGTGACCAGGTCGGGCTCGACGCCCTCGTGGGCCTGGTGCTCGAACCACTGGCCGCACCGGCCGATGCCGGTCTGGACCTCGTCGAGGACGAGCAGGGTGCCGGTGGCCCGGGTGATCTCGCGGGCGGCCGTCAGGTATCCGGCGGGGGGCACGACGACGCCGTTCTCGCCCTGGATCGGCTCGATGACGACGAGCGCGGTCTCCTCGGTGACGGCGGCCCGCAGGGCCTCGACGTCACCGAAGGGGACGTGCGTGACGTCGCCCGGCAGCGGCCGGAAGGGGTCCTGCTTCTTCGGCTGGCCGGTGAGGGCGAGGGCGCCCATGGTCCGGCCGTGGAAGCCGCCGTCGGTGGCGACCATGTGGGTCCGCCCGGTCAGCCGGCCGATCTTGAAGGCGGCTTCGACGGCCTCGGCGCCGGAGTTGCAGAAGAAGACCTTGCCGGGGCGGCCGAAGAGCTGGAGGAGCCGCTCGCCGAGCGCGACGACCGGCTCGGAGACGAAGAGGTTGGAGACGTGGCCGAGCGTGGAGATCTGGCCGGTCACGGCCGCCACGATCGCCGGGTGGGCGTGACCGAGGGCGTTGACCGCGATGCCGCCGACGAAGTCGGTGTACTGCTTGCCGTCGGCGTCCCACACCTGGGCGCCCTCGCCGCGTACGAGGGCGATCGCGGGGGTGCCGTAGTTGTTGGTCAGTGCGCCCTGCCAGCGCGTGGCGTACTCCTGGTTGCCGGTGCCCTTCGTCATGCTGCTCCCCCTGACTGTTCTGCGGGCCGTGGGTCGGGCACGACCATCGTGCCGATGCCCGAATCCGTGAAGATCTCCAGCAGGATCGAGTGCTGGACCCGCCCGTCGAGCACGCGGGCGGTCTTCACGCCGTTGCGCACGGCGTGCAGGCACCCCTCCATCTTGGGCACCATGCCGCTGGACAGCTCGGGCAGCAGCTTCTCCAGCTCGCTGACGGTGAGCCGGCTGATGACCTCGTCGCTGTGCGGCCAGTCCGCGTACAGGCCCTCGACGTCGGTGAGGACCATCAGCGTCTCGGCGCCCAGCGAGGCGGCGAGCGCCGCGGCCGCCGTGTCGGCGTTGACGTTGTAGACGTGGTGGTCGTCGGCGCTGCGCGCGATGGAGGAGATGACCGGGATCCGGCCGTCGGCCAGCAGCGCCTCGATGGCGCCGGTGTCGATGGCGGTGATCTCGCCGACCCGCCCGATGTCGATGGTCTCGCCGTCGATCTCCGGGCTGTGCTTGGTCGCGGTGATGGTGTGGGCGTCCTCGCCGGTCATGCCGACTGCGAGCGGCCCGTGCTGGTTGAGCAGCCCGACCAGCTCGCGCTGGACGTGGCCCGCCAGGACCATCCGTACGACGTCCATGGCTTCGGGGGTCGTGACGCGCAGACCCGCCTTGAACTCGCTGACCAGGCCCTGCTTGTCGAGCTGGGCGTTGATCTGGGGGCCGCCGCCGTGGACCACGACCGGCTTGAGGCCGGCCTGGCGCAGGAAGACCACGTCCTGGGCGAAGGCCGCCTTCAGATCCTCGTCGATCATGGCGTTGCCGCCGAACTTGATGACGACGACCTTGCCGTTGTGACGGGTGAGCCAGGGCAGTGCCTCGATGAGGATCTGAGCCTTGGGCAGGGCGGTGTGCTTGCGGGCGGTGCCGGAGGTGCCGGGCTGGCCGGCCTTTTCGTCGCTCATGAGGAGTAGGCGCTGTTCTCGTGGACGTAGTCGGCGGTCAGGTCATTGGCCCAGATCACGGCCGAATCGCTGCCGGTGGCCAGGTCGGCGGTGATGCGGACCTCGCGGTCCTTCATGCTGACCAGGTCGCGGTCCTCGCCGACCGAGCCGTTCTTGCAGACCCAGACGCCGTTGATGGCCACGTTGAGCCGGTCCGGGTCGAAAGCCGCCTTGGTGGTGCCGATCGCGGAGAGCACCCGGCCCCAGTTCGGGTCCTCGCCGTGGATGGCGCACTTGAGCAGGTTGTTCCGGGCGATGGACCGGCCGACCTCGACCGCGTCGTCCTCGTCGGCCGCGCCGATGACCTCGATGCGGATGTCCTTGCTGGCGCCCTCGGCATCGCCGATCAGCTGGCGGGCCAGGTCGTCGCAGACCGTGCGTACGGCCTCCGCGAACTCCTCGTACGCCGGCACCTGGCCGGACGCCCCGGAGGCGAGCAGCAGCACCGTGTCGTTGGTGGACATGCAGCCGTCGGAGTCGACCCGGTCGAAGGTGGTGCGCGTCGCGGAGCGCAGCGCCCGGTCGAGGGTGGCGCTGTCCACGTCGGCGTCGGTGGTGAGGACGACGAGCATGGTGGCCAGGCCCGGGGCGAGCATGCCCGCGCCCTTGGCCATGCCGCCGACGGTCCAGCCGCCCTGGGAGACGATGGCCGTCTTGTGCACGGTGTCGGTGGTCTTGATGGCGATGGCGGCGGCCTCGCCACCGTCCTCGGAGAGGCCCGCGGCGGCGGCCTCGATGCCGGGGAGCAGCTTGTCCATGGGGAGCAGGACGCCGATCAGGCCGGTGGAGGCGACCGCGATCTCCCCGGCGTTGAACTCCTCGCCGAGGCCCTGCCCGTTCAGGACCTCGGCGGCCTTCTCGGCGGTGGCGTGGGTGTCCTGGAAGCCCTTGGGACCGGTGCAGGCGTTGGCGCCGCCGGAGTTCAGGACGACCGCGCTGACGGCGCCGCCGCGCAGGACCTGCTCGGACCAGTGCACGGGCGCGGCCTTGACGCGGTTGGAGGTGAAGACGCCCGCGGCGGCCAGGCGCGGCCCGTTGTTGACCACGAGGGCCAGGTCCGGGTTGCCGTTGGCCTTGATCCCGGCGGCGATGCCGGCTGCCGTGAATCCCTGTGCTGCCGTGACGCTCACGGTGCGACTCCGATCGTGGAAAGACCCAGGCTCTCGGGGAGCCCGAGGGCGATGTTCATGCTCTGCACCGCGCCGCCGGCGGTGCCCTTGGTCAGGTTGTCGATGGCGCTGACGGCGATGATCCGCCGGGCGGACTCGTCGTAGGCGACCTGGACGTGGACGGCGTTGGAACCGTGGACGGACTTGGTGGACGGCATCCGGCCCTCGGGCAGCAGGTGCACGAAGGGCTCGTCGGCGTACGCCTTCTCGTAGGCGGCGCGGAGCGACTCGGCGGTGGTGCCGGGAAGGGCCTTGGCCGAGCAGGTGGCGAGGATGCCGCGCGACATGGGGACGAGGGTCGGGGTGAAGGAGACGCTGACGCGGCTCCCGGCCAGCGGGGACAGGTTCTGCACCATCTCGGGGGTGTGCCGGTGCCCGCCGCCGACGCCGTACGGGGTCACGGAACCCATCACCTCGGAGCCGAGCAGGTTCGTCTTGAGCGCCTTGCCGGCGCCGGAGGTTCCGGTGGCGGCGACGATCACGGCTTCCGGCTCGGCGAGCTGCTCCTGGTACGCCGGGTAGAGCGCGAGGGAGACGGCGGTGGGGAAGCAGCCGGGGACGGCGATGCGCTTGGCCCCCGCCAGTGCGGCGCGGCCGCCCGGCAGTTCGGGGAGCCCGTAGGGCCAGGTACCGGCGTGCGGGGCCCCGTAGAACTTGTCCCAGTCGGCGGAGTCCTTGAGCCGGTGGTCGGCGCCCATGTCGACGACGAGGGCGTCCTCGCCGAGCTGGGCCGCGACGGCGGCGGACTGGCCGTGCGGGAGCGCGAGGAAGACGACATCGTGGCCCGCGAGAACCTCGGCCGTGGTCGCCTCCAGCGTCCGTCCCGCGAGCGGCACGAGGTGCGGCTGCAGGGAGCCGAAGAGCTGCCCGGCGTTGGAATTGCCGGTCAGCGCACCGATCTCCACCTCGGGGTGCGAGAGCAGGAGGCGCAGGACTTCTCCGCCCGCGTACCCGCTCGCTCCGGCCACCGCTACACGTACCGCCATCGGACCCTCCTCATCGATGGCATGACTATACGTACCGACGCACGTTTATGCAACGCAGATGGCCCCGGCTCGACGGGGTCGGGCGGTCCGGACCATCGAACCGGAGGCGGCGGGGGGTCGGCGCCGGCCGCGCTTACGCCGGGGCCTGCAAGGACAGGTGCCAGCGCCCGGACCAGCCCGTCAGGGTCATCGTGGACAGCGGCCGGACGTCCACGTTCCAGTAGGTCAGCGGGGGCGCCTGGAGCGCGTAGACCAGGGCCGCCCGGACCACCGAGGGCTCCGCCACCGCGACGATCGCGCCCCCGTCGTCAGCGGGCCGGGTGTCCAGCCAGCCGCCGATCCGGGAGATGAAGGCGAGCAGGGACTCGCCGCCGTGCGGGGCGGCCCGCGGATCGCTGAGCCACAGGTCCACCGCCCCGGGCTCGTGGGCGGTCACCTCGGCCAGGGTCAGCCCGCGCCAGCGGCCCATGTCGCACTCGCGCAGCGCGGGCTGCGCGAGGGGCGCGTACCCGAGGGCCTCGCCCGTGGCCCGGCTGCGCGGGGTCGGCGAGCAGTAGCGCAGCTCGGCCGAGCCCAGCGGTACGAGGCCCCGCGCGGCAGACTCCACCGACCGCCAGCCGGCCCCGTCCAGCGGGCGGTCGTCGTCGAAGCGCTCGGCCAGCAGCGAGGTACTACGGGCTGCGGCGACGAGCGAAACCCGAACATGCATGCGGTGATGGTGAGGCGCACGCCGCGAGCGGTCAAGCCTCTGGACCGAGCCCGCCGGCGAGGCCGGCCCGCAGCCTGTGGACCGCCTCCACCAGCTCCCCGGGGCCCGACACGCCGGCGAAGCTGAGCCGGACGTACGGACCCGGCGGTTCCGCGCAGAAGTACGGGCGGCCGGGCGCCACCGCGACTCCGGCGCGCAGGGCCGCCGCCGCGAAGTCGGCGTCGTCGCCGCCCTCGGCCAGCCGCACCCACAACTGGTAGCCGCCGGACGGCAGATGAGGCAGCGCCAGCCCGGGCAGCTCCCTGCGCAGGGCCCCGGCGAGGACGTCCCGCCGGTGGCGCAGCTCGGCGGCCACGGTGCGCAGGTGACGCGGCCACGCGGGCGCGCCGACCAGCTCCAGGGCGGCTTCCTGGAGCGGCCGGGCCACGAAGAAGCTGTCCACCACCTGGATGGCGCGCAGCCGGTCCACGACCGGGCCGCGGGCGGCCAGCGCGCCCACGCGCAGGCTCGGCGAGGTGGCCTTGGTCAGGGACCGGACGTGCACGACCACCCCGTCCGCGTCCTCCGCCGCCAAGGGCGCGGGCAGCGGCCCGGAGTCATCGTGGCCCAGGGCCCGGGCGTAGTCGTCCTCCACCACGAAGGCCCCGGCGGCCCGGGCGATCCGCAGCACCTCGGCCCGCCGCCCGGGAGCCAGCACCGCCCCGGTCGGGTTCTGGAACAGCGGCTGGCATACGAAGACCCGTGCCCCGGTCGCTTCGAAGGCGGCGGCCAGCAGCTCCGGCCGGACCCCCTCGGCGTCCACCGGTACGGGCACGGGCCGGCACCCGGAGGCCCGCGCGATGGCCAGCAGCCCGGGGTAGGTCGGGGATTCCACCAGGATCGGCGCCCCGGGAGGGGCGAGCGCCCGCAGGGCGGTGGTCAGCGCGCTCTGCCCGCCCGCGGTGATCAGCACGTCGGCGGCGACGACCGCGCCGCCGATCTCCCGGGCGAACCAGTCGCGCAGCTCGGGCAGCCCCTCCATGGGCGGCCGGTTCCACGCCCCGGGGCGTCGCCCGGCCCGGGCCAGGGCGGCGGCCATGGCCCGCTCCGGCTGGATGGAGGGGTGCAGGTAGCCGCTGTTGAGTCCGATCACCCCGGGCGGCGGCGCGGCCAGACAGACCATCACCCCGGAGGCGTCCACCGAGCGCGGCACGATCTCGCCGGCGCCCTCCGCGCTGAGGGCGACCTCCTGCCAGGAGGTGTCCCCGGGCGCGGCCTCCGCCGTCCGCGGCCGGGCCCGGAAGACCCCGGCGCCGGGGCGGGTGACGACGAGGCCTTCGGCGGCGAGCTGCGCGAGGGCCCGGGAGACCGTCACCGGGCTGACCCGATAGTGCTCGACCAGCGCCCGGCTCGACGGGAGCTTTCCACCAATCGAGTAGCGGTTGAGCCCGGATCGCAGGGCTTCAGTCAATTCCGCCACACTGCTACGCTCGTACATGACAGCACAGAATAGCGCTACTCTCCCGGCTCCGATAGCGGTCAAGAGCTCCCTGAGCCGGGGCACCCTCCTCGCCTCGCTCGGCGTCGTCACCTTCTCGCTGACCTTTCCCGCCACCGCCTGGGGACTGGAGAGCTTCGGCCCGTGGTCGCTCGTCGCCCTGCGCGGCCTCCTCGCGGCCGCGATCGCCGGCGCCTTCCTGCTGGCCCGGCGGGTCCCGCTGCCCGCCCGTGAGCACTGGGCGGGCCTCGCCGTGGTCGCCGCCGGGGTGGGGGTCGGCTACCCGCTGCTGACCACCCTCGCGCTCCAGACCTCCACGACCTCGCACGCCGCCGTCGTGGTCGGCCTGCTGCCGCTCACCACGGCCGCGCTGTCGGCGGCGCGCACCGGCGTCCGGCCCTCGCGCACCTTCTGGATCGCGGCCGTGGCGGGGGCCGCGGTCGTGCTCGCATTCGTTGTATGCAGCCGCACGCTCGCGCAGAGCGGCGGCTTCCTCTCGGCCGGCGACGCCTACCTGTTCGCCGCCCTGCTGGTGTGCGCCGCCGGGTACACGGAGGGCGGGCGCCTGGCCCGGACCCTGCCCGGCTGGCAGGTGATCGGCTGGGCGCTGGTCCTGTGCCTGCCGCTCACCCTGACCGGCTCCGCGCTCGGGCTCGCGTACGAGCCGGTGCACGTCAGCGGCCACGGACTGGCCGGCCTGCTCTGGGTCGCGGCCTGCTCCACCTTCCTCGGCCTGTACGTCTGGTACCGCGGCATGGCCGAGATCGGCGCGCCCCGGGCCAGCCAGCTCCAGCTCGCCCAGCCGCTGCTGACCCTGGTCTGGTCGGTAGCACTGCTGGGCGAGCACCTCACCCCCGCCGCGCCGGTGGCCGCCTGCGCCGTGCTGGTCTGCATCGTCGTCACCCAACGGGTCAAATAGCGGCGGAACGACCTAAACTGCTAGCACCGGATCGGACCGCCACCGAGGAGGCCAGTTATGCGCGCGACCGAGGGCGACCAGCTGGTGCAGCACGGCAGGATCGTCGGACAGCACGACAAGGTGGGCGAGATCACCCAGGTGCTGGGCGAGAACGGAACCCCCCCGTACCGGGTCCGTTTCCAGGACGGACACGAAGCCCTGATGGCTCCCGGACCGGACTGCGTGGTCCGCCACCCCACGGAGCCCGAGCACTGACCCCGCCGGCTCAGCGCGGAGCCGCCGCTGAGCCGTAGTGGTCGGCGACCACCCGGGCCATCGCCCCATTGGGGTCCGCGGCCACCTGTTTGGCGGAGAACCAGACGTGGCCGCGGACCTCGGCGTACTGCCGGGCGAACGTCACGTGCCGGGACAGCTCCCGCGGATCGCGCCAGGCCGCGGTGGGGCTGTTCGCGTCGCAGCGGTACAGCGCCTCCCCCACGTACAGCTCCACGTCCGTGCCCGCGACGGTCCGGGCCCACCAGGGGACGATGTCGGCGTAGTCGGCGGTCGGGTGCCCGATGTGCCAGTACGCCTGCGGCACGATGTAGTCGATCCAGCCCTCCTTGACCCACTTGCGGGTGTCCGCGTACAGGTCGTCGTACGTGGCCAGGCTCTGCGTCGCCGAGCCGAGCGGGTCCCGGTCGGAATTGCGCCAGACGCCGAACGGGCTGATGCCGAACCGGGCCGCGGGCCGGACCGTCCGCAGCCGCGCGGACATCTCGCGCACCAGGGTGTCGGTGTTGTTGCGGCGCCAGTCTGCGCGGGAGTCGAAGGAGCCGCCGTACTCCTCGTAGGCCTCGTCGTCGTCGAAGTCCTCCCCCTCCACCGGGTACGGGTAGAAGTAGTCGTCCCAGTGCACCGCGTCCACCGGGTAGCGGGAGACGGCGTCGAGCATGGCCTCCTGGACGAAGAGCCGCACCTCGGGCAGACCGGGGTTGTAGTAGAGCTTGCCGCCGTACTCCACCGTCCAGCCGGGATTGCGCCGGGCCGGGTGCGTGGACGCCAGCCGGTCGAGGTCGGTGTGGTTGGCCACGCGGTACGGGTTGAACCAGGCGTGCAGCTCCAGCCCGCGCGCGTGCGCCTCGGCGACGGCCGTGCCCAGCGGGTCCCAGCCCGGATCGCCCCCCTGCTCCCCCGTCAGCCACTGCGACCAGGGCTCCAGCTTCGAGGGCCACAGCGCGTCGGCCGCCGGCCGGACCTGGAGGACCACCGCGTTCAGCCTCCGCTCGACGGCGGTGTCGAGGAGATCGAGGAGCTCGGCGCGCTGCCGCGCGGCGGACAGCCCGCTCTCGGAGGGCCAGTCCACGTTCGACACGGAGGCGACCCACATCCCCCGGAACTCGACGGCGGGGGCCCGGGCGGGGATCGCGGCGGCCCTTCGCGGCGCCGCCGCCGCGGCCGGCCCCACTGTGGCGGCGGCGACCACCCCCGCGGCTGCGGCCAGCAGTTCCCGTCGGCCGATGTACGCCATGTGACAGCTCCGTTTCGCTGAGTGACATTCTTGGATGTCCGATCAGCATG
The DNA here is from genome assembly GCF_055571215.1 of Streptomyces sp. NPDC030995. Taxonomy (NCBI): domain Bacteria; kingdom Bacillati; phylum Actinomycetota; class Actinomycetes; order Kitasatosporales; family Streptomycetaceae; genus Streptomyces; species Streptomyces sp. NPDC030995. Next base: position 234,463 of record NZ_JBVIFS010000003.1, on the reverse strand, counting down.
CCCGCCCCGGCCCCCCGCCCCGCGCAAGGTCGGGAGTAACGTCGGGGGGCGTGGCGGGCGCCGGAATCGTACGGGGGACCCGCCGACGGATGAGCTGCGAAAGGCACGAAGTGACTGACCTCCCTTCCGACATCACACGAGTCGGCGTAGTGGGCTGCGGCCAGATGGGTGCGGGTATCGCCGAGGTGTGTGCCCGCAGCGGCCTTGAGGTCAAGGTCGCCGAGACCACCGGCGAAGCCCTGGAGATCGGCCGTACCCGGCTGTACAACTCGCTGACCAAGGCCGCCGAACGCGGCAAGATCAGCGAGGAGGAGCGGGACGCCACCCTGGCCCGCCTCAGCTTCACCACCGACCTCGGCGAGTTCGCCGACCGTGATCTCGTCATCGAGGCGGTCGTCGAGAACGAGCAGGTCAAGACGGAGATCTTCCAGGTCCTCGACCAGGTGATCACCCGCCCGGACGCGATCCTGGCCTCCAACACCTCCTCGATCCCGCTGGTCAAGCTGGCCGTCGCGACCTCGCGGCCCGACCAGGTCATCGGCATCCACTTCTTCAACCCGGCCCCGGTGCAGAAGCTCGTCGAGCTGATCCCGGCGCTGACCACGGGCGAGGAGACCGTCAAGCGGGCCGAGGCCCTGGTGCGTGACGTGCTGGGCAAGCACGCCGTCCGCGCCCAGGACCGTTCCGGCTTCGTCGTCAACGCGCTCCTCGTCCCGTACCTGCTGTCCGCGATCCGGATGTTCGAGTCCGGCATCGCGAGCCGCGAGGACATCGACAACGGCATGGAGCTGGGCTGCGCCCACCCGATGGGCCCGCTCAAGCTGTCCGACCTGATCGGCCTGGACACCATCGCCTCCATCGCCGACTCCATGTACGCGGAGTACAAGGAGCCGCTGTACGCCGCTCCCCCGCTGCTCCAGCGGATGGTCGACGCGGGACGCCTGGGCCGCAAGACGGGCTCGGGCTTCTACCCGTACGGCTGACCTCGCCTACGGGCGGTCCCCGAGCCTGAGATGGTGCAGGAGCAGCAGCCCGGCCGCCATGTTGGCGGCCGGGATCTCGCCGCGCGCGATCATGTCCGGCACGAGCCCCAGCGGGACCCACTCCCGGCGTGAGGACTCGAACGCGTCCTCGGGATGGCCGATGTAGGTGGCCCCGTCCGCCCAGTAGAGGTGGTGACGGGCGTCGGTCAGCCCGTTGGACGGCTCGACGGTCATCAGGTGGTGGAGCGGGCCGGGCCGCCAGCCCGACTCCTCCTCCATCTCCCGGGCCGCCGCGACCGCGATGTCCTCGCCGTCCTCGACCACCCCGGCGGGCAGTTCCCAGCCCCAGCTGTCGGTGATGAAGCGGTGCCGCCAGAGCAGCAGCACCTCGTTGGCCTCGTTGACGGCCGTGGCCACGGCGACCGGGCGCAGCCGGATCACGAAGTGGTCCAGGTGCCGGCCGTCGGGGAGTTCCACATCGGCCAGGTTCACGTCGAACCAGCGGTTCTTGTACACCGTCTGCTCACTCAGGTTCATCCACTGCACGGCTGTGCCACCTTCCGTTCGAGTAGGTGGCACACATGGCAGCAGCTGACCGGTCACAGCGGAACGCGCAGTGCCCCGTCGATGAGCTGCGCGGTCTCTTCCGCGTCCGAGAAACCGCTGGTCAGGAGCTGTTCGCGGACCGTCCGCAACCGGTCGCGCAGTCGCAGCGACTCCATCCCCTTGGCTCGCTCGGCCATCTCGGCCGCGGACGCCGCGGCCCGGTCCGCCTCTCCCTGGCGCAGCTGGATCTCGCAGAGCATCGCCAGCCGGTGCACCCGGCCGCGGTCGTGCGCGGGGGTGCCGACGGCGGCGGCCGCCTGGACGCGCGCGGCCTCCAGATCGCCCAGACTGAGCAGCGCCTCCGCGACCTGGACGTTGACGAGCCCCGGTTGTACGTAGCCGGTCTCGTCCGGTTCGGTGCCCGGGCGGATCCGCTCGGCGGCCGCCTCGGCCTTGCGGATGCAGGCCAGCGCGCCCTGGGTGTCGCCGAGTTGGGCGTAGGCCTTGGCCTGCATGGCGTACAGGTCGGCGGCCAGCGCCGGGGTGGTGTGCCGGCCGGCGGCGCGCAGCGCGGCCTCGGCGAAGGCGACGGCCTGGCGGTACTCCCGCAGATGCAGGGACTGGTTGACGAGCAGCGCGATGACGTAGGCCCCGAGGCCCCGGTCCCCGCTCGCCTTGGCCAGGCGCAGCGCCTGGTGGAAATAGCGCTGGGCGAGCCCGTGGGCGTCCGAGTCGTACGCGCAGATCCCCGCCACGGCCACGAGGGACCCGGTGGCCCGGTGCAGTTGGCGGCCGAGACCGTCGGGGTAGCTGCCGCGCAGCATGGGCGCCGTCTCGCTGCCGAGGAAGCGGACGATCCGGTCCCGGGTGGCCACTCCGCCGGCCCGTCGGTACATCAGCTCGTAGTGTGCGCGGGCGGCCTTCAGGATCTCGATGTGCTCGGGCCCGATCCGGTTCGGGCCCTCACGGGAGACGTCGGCGTCCTCGGGCGGATTCTCCCATTCCCAGACGGGGATGACGGCGGGCGTCCCGGTGACCGCCTCGGCGGTGAGCAGTTGGGGCCTGGCCTGCCCGTCGGAACGCCAGAGAGCGGCGGCCCGGTCCACGAACCCGCTGAGCGGGGAGGCGTGCAGGGAGACCGGCCCGTCCGCGGCGCCGAGCCCGATGTCGTCCAGCCCGACGGGCCGTCTGAGCCGGCCGCCGAGCACCTCGCAGATCAGGTCGGGGACCTGACCCCGGGGGCGCTGCCCCTTCAACCACCGGGACACGGCGGTGTGTTCGTACCGCAGGGCCAGACCTCGGGTGCGGCCTGCCTGGTTCACGTACGCGGCGAGTCCCGCATGGGACATGCCCGCCTCGGCGAGGAGGGCGTCGAGCAGGACATTGGGCTGCATGGGCCGCTCCAAGGGCTCTTCGGTCTCAGGCTAGTGGGTGCGCGGTTCACACGGGGTGCGAACCGCGTACGCGCATAAATGCGATACGCACTCTGCCGCGCGGGCCCCTCGGGGCGCTTCACTGAAGAGCCTCGCCAAGAGGTAGCCCGGGTCGTCGGCTCCCCCTCGTACAGTGCGACGACCCGTCACCGCGCCGCCCGTTCTGCTGTCTGCCCGACACTCCACGGCAGGCGGGCGGCGCGTTCCGGCTCCGCCGGCGCCCGGTTGGTCGCCGGGCCCCGGCAGGAGCCGGGCCGAAACGCGCGCCGGGCCCATCCACCGGGCCCGGCACGCGTGGTCAGGACCGGTCGTTGCGGAGCACCAGCAGGGCGACGTCGTCGGCGAGTCGCCCGCCGGTGTGCCGGAGCAGAGCGGCGTGCACGCCCGCGACCAGCCGCGCGGGCGTGAGCGGTGCCTGCACCTCTGCGAGGACGCTCGGCAGGGGGAAGAACCGCCCCGCGGTGTCGCGGGCGTCCCCGGCCCCGTCGGTGTGCAGGAACAGCATCTCCCCGGGCCGGAGTTCCCCGCAGGTGTGCGGTCGCAGATCGCGGGGCAGCGGAACCACCCCGAGCGGGGGCAGCGTCTCACCGCCGTCCAGCGCGTGCACGGTGGGCCGCTGCGCGCAGCCCTCCCGGTCCTCATACGCCGGACGGGCTGAAAGACCGGGGCTCCGCCCCGAACCCCGCGCCTCAATCGCCGGCGAGGCTGGATCTCTCCACCCGAATGAGTGAGGGGCCCGTCCGGTGTTCCGGAGGGGCCCCTCACAGGTACTACGAGCGGGTGCTACGCGCCCCGGAGCACCGCTCCGGTCCGCTCGCCCGCCAGCGCCACCGCCGCGTCGCGCGCGGCCGTGGACTCCTCGGCGGTCAGCGTCCGGTCGGTCGCGCGGAAGCGCAGCGCGTACGCCAGGGACTTCTTGCCCTCGCCGACCTGCTCACCGGTGAACACGTCGAACAGCCGCAGCGACTCCAGCAGTTCGCCCGCGCCCTTGCGCAGCGCGGCTTCCACCGAGGACGCCGGAACCGAAGCGTCCACGATCAGCGCGACGTCCTGGGTCGCCACCGGGAAGGTGGAGATCCGGGGCGCCTGGAGGGCCTCGCCGCCGGCCGCCGCGAGGCGGTCCAGGTCGAGCTCCATCGCGCTGGTGCGGGCCGGCAGGCCCATCGCCTTGACCACGCGCGGGTGAAGCTCACCGGCGTGGCCGATGACCGTCTCGACCCCGTCGAGGGTGACGAGCAGCTCGGCGCAGCGGCCCGGGTGCCAGGGGCCGTACTGGCCCTGGCGAATCACCAGCTCGGCACCCGCCTCGACGGCGAGGGCGCGCGCGGCCTGGACCGCGTCCGCCCAGTCGGCCGGGCGGCCCTTGCCCCACCAGCCGGCCTGCTCGCGCGCACCGGCCAGCACGACCGCGGCGTACCGCGGCTGCGCGGGCAGGGCCGCGTTCAGGGTGGCGATCTCCTCGTCCGTGGGACGCCGGTCGACGGGCAGCCGTACGGCGACACCCGGCTGCGCGGCGGCCCGGAAGACCGAACCGGTCTCGAAGAGCGCGAGGTCGTGGCTGCCCCGGCTGTCGTTGCGGCGGAGCGCGCCGAGCAGACCCGGCAGCAGCGTGGTGCGCAGCGCCGGCTCCTCGTCGGAGATCGGGTTGACCAGCTTGACGACCTGGCGGGTGGCGTCGTGCGCCGGGAGCTGGAGCTGGTCGAAGACGGCTTCGCCCAGGAACGGGTAGCTCAGCGCCTCGACGTAGCCCGAGCCGGCCAGCGCGCGGCCCACTCGGCGGTGCAGCTGCTGCCGGGCGGTCAGACCGCGGCCGGAGGGCACCTGCGGGAGGGTCGACGGGAGGTTCCCGTAGCCCTCCAGCCGGATGACCTCTTCGGCGAGGTCGTTGGGCGCGGCGAGGTCGGGCCGCCACGACGGGACGGTGACGACGAGCTCGTCCTGGCCGTAGACGTCGCAGCCGACCTCCTGGAGGCGGCGTACGACGGTCTCGCGGCCGTAGTCCATGCCCGCGACCCGGTCCGGGTGGTCCGCGCGCATCGCGATGGTGCGCGGGGCGCCCGGGGCGGTGACCTCGGTGACGCCGGCCTCGGCGGTACCGCCCGCGAGCAGCACGAGCAGGTCGACGGTGCGCTGCGCGGCCGCGGCGGCGGCCTGCGGGTCGACGCCCCGCTCGAAGCGCTTGGAGGCCTCGGAGGAGAGCTTCAGGCGGCGGGCGGTGCGCGAGATCGACACGGAGTCGAAGTGCGCGGCCTCGATGACCACGTCCGTGGTCCCCGTGACCTGGCCGGTCTCGGGGTCGGTCACGGAGTCGGCGATCTCGGTGTTGGCGCCGCCCATGACACCGGCGAGCCCGATCGGCCCGCTGTTGTCGGTGATCACCAGGTCCTCGGCGTCGAGCGTGCGCTTGACCCCGTCGAGGGTGGTGAACTTCTCGCCCTGCTCCGCGCGGCGGACGCCGATGGCGCCGTCGACGCTGGAGCGGTCGTAGGCGTGCAGCGGCTGGCCGAGCTCCAGCATCACGTAGTTGGTGATGTCGACGGCGAGCGAGATCGGGCGCATGCCCGCCTTCTGCAGGCGGCGGGTCAGCCAGATCGGGGAGCGCGCGTCGGGGTCGAGGCCGGTCACCGTGCGGGCGGTGAAGCGGTCGCAGCCGGCCGGGTCGTCGATCTTGACCGGGTAGCCGTACGAGTTCGGCTGGGGCACGTCGAGCAGCGCCGGGTCGCGCAGCGGCAGGCCGTAGGCGGTGGCCGCCTCGCGGGCGACACCGCGCATGGACATGCAGTAGCCGCGGTCCGGGGTGATGTCGATGTCGAGGACCTCGTCGACGAGCTGGAGCAGCTCGATCGCGTCGGTGCCGACCTCGTGCTCGTGCGGCAGCACGATGATGCCGTGCGTGCCGTCGTCGCCCATGCCCAGCTCGTCGCCGGAGCAGATCATGCCGTGCGAGGTGCGGCCGTACGTCTTGCGCGCGGCGATCGCGGAGTCGCCTGGCAGGACGGCGCCGGGGAGGACCACGACGACCTTGTCGCCGACGGCGAAGTTCCGGGCGCCGCAGACGATCTCCTGCGGCTCGCCGGTGCCGTTGGCCTGGCCGACGTCGACCGTGCAGAAGCGGATCGGCTTGCGGAAGCCTTCGAGCTCCTCGATGGTCAGCACCTGGCCGACGACGAGCGGGCCCTTGAGCCCGCCGCCGAGCTGCTCGACGGTCTCGACCTCGAGGCCGGCGTCGACCAGCTTGGCGGCCACGTCACGGCCGGTCTCACCCGCGGGGAGGTCGACGTACTCCCGCAGCCAGGAAAGCGGGACGCGCATCAGATCTCACTCCCGAACGGCCGGGTGAAACGGACGTCACCCTCGACCATGTCTCGCATGTCTTCAACGTTGTGGCGGAACATCAGCATCCGCTCGATGCCGAACCCGAAGGCGAACCCGCTGTACTTCTCCGGGTCCACACCGCAGGCGACGAGCACCTTCGGGTTGACCATGCCGCAGCCGCCCAGCTCGATCCAGCCCTCGCTGGAGCAGGTACGGCACGGGCGGTCGGGGTTGCCCACCGACGCGCCGCGGCACACGTAGCACTGCATGTCCATCTCGGCGGACGGCTCGGTGAAGGGGAAGAAGTGCGGGCGCAGGCGGGTGGTGGTGCCCTCGCCGAACAGCTCCTGGACCATGTGGTCCATGGTGCCCTTGAGGTCCGCCATGGTCAGGCCCTCGTCCACGGCGAGCAGCTCGACCTGGTGGAAGACCGGGGTGTGCGTCGCGTCGAGCTCGTCGGTGCGGTACACGCGGCCCGGGCAGACGATGTAGACGGGGGGCTTGCGCTCCAGCAGCGAACGCGCCTGCACCGGGGAGGTGTGGGTGCGCAGGACGACACCGGACTCGTCGCCCTCGGTGCCCTCGGGGCCCCGGACGAAGAAGGTGTCCTGCATCTGGCGCGCCGGGTGGTCGGGCGTGAAGTTGAGGGCGTCGAAGTTGAACCACTCCGCCTCGACCTCGGGGCCCTCGGCGACCTCGTAGCCCATGGCCACGAAGATGTCCGCGATGCGGTCCATCAGCGTGGTCAGCGGGTGCCGGGCGCCGGCGGGGGTGCGGTCGTAGGGCAGCGTGACGTCCACCGCCTCCTCGACCAGCACCCGCTCGTCGCGCTCCGCCTCGAGCTCGACCGTGCGGGCCCCGAAGGCCTTGTTCACGGCGCCGCGGGCCTGGCCCACGCGCTTGCCCGCCTCGGCCTTGGCCTGCGGGGGCAGCGCGCCGATCTCGCGGTTGGCGAGCGCCAGGGGCGAGCGGTCGCCCATGTGCGCGGTCTTCGCCTCACGCAGCGCGTCGAGGTCGCCGGCGGACGCGAAGGCGGCGAGCGCCTCGTCCCGCATGCGCTCGATCTCTTCCGGTTTCAGTGCCTCGACCTCGACAGGGTCGTACGACTTGTTCGGTGCCGACATCTCTTCCCGTACTTCCGATGGCTGGCTGGTGGTCCCCGTACGACTCGATCGGCACAAGGACACAAAGGTGCCAAAGGACGAGTCTAAAGGTCGCCGGGGGTGAAGGAGCCCGTGGGCCGCCTGGCGAGACGCTCCGCAGTGCTACTGCGTGAGGTAGGCCGGGGCGCTCACGGGCAGGATAAATCGGAACTCGGCGCCGCCCCCGGGGCCGCGGCCGACCGTGATGGTGCCGCCGTGGGCCTCCACGATGCCCTTGACGATGTACAGGCCCAGGCCGGTGCCGCCGCGCTTGCTCCCCCGCCAGAAGCGGGTGAAGACGCGGCCCATCGACTCCTCGGGGATCCCGGGGCCTTCGTCGGACACGGTGACGGCGGTTCCCTTCTCATGCGGCGATACGTCGATGGTGACCGTTCCGTCTCCATGGCGCACCGCATTTTCGAGGAGGTTGCCGAGGATCTGGTCGATCTTGTCGGGATCGGCCCACAGGTCGGGGAGGGGGCGGCTGACGCTCACGAGGAACCGCTCGGGGGCCTGGCCGTTCGCCGTGAGCGCCTGTACGTGGCGGCCGACGGCGGTGGCGATGTCCACGGGCTGGCGGCGCACCTCCAGGCGCCCGGAGTCGATGCGGGAGATGTCGAGGAGTTCGGTGATGAGGCGGGTGACGCGGTTGGCGTCGGCGTCGACGGTCTCCAGCATCAGCCGCTTCTGGTCGTCGGTGAACCGCTCCCACTTGGCGAGCAGGGTGGCCGTGAACCCCTTGACGGAGGTCAGCGGGGAGCGCAGCTCGTGCGCGACGGTGGCGATCAGCTCGGCGTGGCTGCGTTCGGTGCGGCGGCGGGCCTCGGTGCCGCGCAGGGTGACCACGAGGCGGCGCAGCGGGCCGGTGGGGTGCGTACGGACGTAGCTGGCGGAGACCAGCACCTCGCGGCCGCCGGGCAGCAGGAGGTTCCGCTCGGGCTGCCCGCGGCGGGTGGCGAGGCCCCCATACGGGTCGGTCAGCGCCCACCAGCGCCGGCCTTCGAGGTCCTCCAGCGGGAGCGCGCGGTCGATGCGGGCGCCGAGCGCCTCGTCCGGCGCGAGGGCGGTGATCCGTGCGGCGGCCGCGTTGAAGCAGATCACCCGCCCCGTGTCGTCGGCGACGACGAGCCCGTCGGGCAGTTCGTCGGGGTCGATGCCGAACCCCTCGCCCGCCGCGCCGTCCGGCACCGGGCCGTGCGGCCGGGGCGGTACGGCGGGGTCCTGGGCCCGCGACGGGGGCGCCGCTTGCGGCGGGACACCGACGAGGCCGCTCTGTGCCGAGGGCGCGGCTTCCCCCGCCCGCGGTGAGCTGTTCGTACCGACGGTCATCTCCCCGTACCCCACATCTCCGAGTAGCGCAGTGGGCCCCCGGGCCGCCACATTACTAGCTGGGGGTCACGGAGCGGCACCCTCCGGGCGCCCGCTGTGCACGCGCCGACGCGTAGAGGCACACGGCGGCGGCCGTCGCGAGGTTCAGACTCTCCGCCTTGCCGTGGATCGGGACCCGCACCACGGCGTCCGCCAGGGCCCGGGTCTCCTCCGGCAGGCCCCAGGCCTCGTTGCCGAAGACCCAGGCGGAGGGCCCGCCCATGGTGCCCGCGTCGAGCTCGGCGTCGAGGTCGTCCTCGCCCGCGCCGTCGGCGGCCAGGATCCGTACGCCGGCCGCCCGGAGGCCCTCGACGGCCTGCTCCACCGGAACGCCGACCGCGACCGGGAGGTGGAAGAGGGAGCCCACGGAGGCCCGTACCGACTTGGGGTTGTACAGGTCCACGGAGGCATCGGTCAGCACCACCGCGTCGGCGCCGGCGGCGTCCGCGCAGCGCAGCACCGTACCGGCGTTGCCGGGGTCGCGGACGTGCGCGAGCACGGCGACCAGCTTGGGCTCGGCCTTGAGGATGTCCTCGAACGGGGAGTCCAGGAAGTGGCAGACACCGACGAGCCCCTGCGGGGTGACGGTCTGCGAGACCTCGGCGAGCACCTCGTCGGAGGCGTAGTGCACGCGGGCACCCGCCGCGAGGGCGGCGTCGATGATCTCGGAGTAGCGCTCGGCGGCCTCGACGGTGGCGAACAGCTCGATCAGGGTCGACGCGCCCGAGGCCCCGCGGTGCTCCACGGCCTCACGGACGGCCTGCGGGCCCTCGGCGATGAACCGGCGCTCCTTGGTGCGGAAGTTGCGCCGCGCCAGTCGCCGGGCGGCGGCCACCCGCGGGGATCGGGGGGAGATCAGCTCGTCGGGGTGACCCAGGTCAGCCATGGTCTCTGCGGTTCTCTCTCGGGGTGCGGGGCGCGCGGGGCGCGGGCGGTGCGGGATCGGGCGGTACGGCCCTGCGGCGCGGGGAAAGCACTCGGACCCGCAGGCGAATCGCCTGCGGGTCCGAGGTTCCGACCGCTCATGCGGCCGGCCAGGCCTTACGCAGCAGCCTTGGGGGCGTTGACGTCAGCCGGAAGCGCCTTCTGCGCGACCTCGACGAGCGCGGCGAACGCGTTGGCGTCGTTGACGGCCAGCTCCGCGAGGATCTTGCGGTCCACCTCGATGTTGGCGGCCTTCAGACCCTGGATGAGGCGGTTGTACGTCATGCCGTTCTGGCGGGCAGCGGCGTTGATGCGCTGGATCCACAGCTGACGGAAGTCGCCCTTGCGCTTCTTGCGGTCGTTGAAGTTGTAGACCAGCGAGTGGGTGACCTGCTCCTTGGCCTTGCGGTACAGGCGCGAACGCTGACCGCGGTAGCCGGAGGCCGCCTCGAGGATCGCCCGGCGCTTCTTGTGGGCGTTTACTGCCCGCTTGACGCGTGCCACTTTTTAACTCCTTGTAGCGGGGCCGTGGGTGTCTTCACACGGCCCGAATTCGATGGGGTCCCGGTCTTGACGTCACCGCTCCCGGCAGGGGGAGCGGAGAACGTCACTTGCCGAGAAGCTTCTTGATCTTCGCGGCGTCGCCGGGGGCCATCTCCGCGGTGCCGGTCAGGCGGCGGGTGACACGGGACGACTTGTGCTCGAGCAGGTGGCGCTTGCCGGCGCGCTCACGGAGCACCTTGCCGGAGCCGGTGATCTTGAAGCGCTTCTTGGAACCGCTGTGCGTCTTGTTCTTCGGCATAGCGCCGTTATCTCCTCGTCGGTGGCACTCCCCACCGGTCCGTTTCGGGACCGGCTTGCGGGAGCGTCATGTTGTATCGGTGATCCGAGACAGGCTGCCTCGGAATCAGGCCTCGGCGTTCGCCTCGTCGGCCGGCGCCTCGTCGGCGGCAGCCTCGGTGACCTCGGCAGAGGCGACCTCGGTGGCTTCCTCGACCTCGACTGCGGCTTCCTCGGAAGGAGCCTCGTCATCGGTGAGGGCGACACCCTGGCGCTCGGCCTTGCGGGCGGCCTGCGCCTCGCGGGCTTCGGCCATCGCCTCGGTCTTCTTCTTGTGCGGACCGAGGACCATGATCATGTTTCGGCCGTCCTGCTTCGGGTTCGACTCGATGAACCCGAGGTCCTCGACGTCCGAAGCGAGACGCTGCAGCAGTCGGTAGCCGAGTTCCGGCCGGGACTGCTCGCGACCACGGAACATGATCGTGATCTTGACCTTGTCGCCCTGCTTGAGGAACCGAACGACGTGACCCTTCTTGGTGTCATAGTCGTGCGGGTCGATCTTCGGCCGGAGCTTCATTTCCTTGATGACCGTGTGCGCCTGGTTCTTGCGCGCCTCACGGGCCTTCATGGCCGACTCGTACTTGAACTTGCCGTAGTCCATGAGCTTGCAGACCGGCGGGCGTGCGGACGCCGCGACCTCGACCAGGTCGAGGTCGTACTCCTGCGCGAGCTCAAGCGCCTTGGCAAGCGGCACGATGCCGACCTGCTCGCCGCTGGGACCGACGAGTCGTACCTCGGGAACGCGAATCCGGTCGTTGATGCGGGGCTCGGTGCTGATGGATCCTCCTCGGTAGCACCACACGGCTGCCTGGCAGACAGCCGCTGACGTGTAATTCCGTCAGACCGACCGCGGCGGGAGAATGAAAAAAGCCCCGCCGGGCACAGGCAGGGGCTCCAAAACAACCGGAACACCGCCGCATGCGATCGCGGGGCGTAGACTCGGGCAGCTTTCCATCGTCCGTACGGAACGATGGATGCCGCCTGACCGGGTGACCCGCCGCCCCGGAGGGCAGTCAGGTGGGAGAACGGAGCCTCCACTTGTGGGCCGGGCACATAAGTGTCCGGCCGGTCGAAGTACATACTAGCACCCGCGTTACAAGCCCGCCGCACGGCATATCGTGGGACGCATGACTGACGCGACACCCTCCACCGACCCCGCTGCCGACGGCGCCCCCGACTACGACGCCATGACCCGCGACATCGCGGACGTGCCCGCCGTCGAGGTGATCACCACGGTGGCCGTGCACCTGCTGAGCGCCGCGGCGGTCAACCTGGGCCTGGACAAGCCGGACTCCGAGCACAAGGACCTCGACGAGGCCCGCAAGCTGATCACGGCCCTCGCCGGCCTGGTCACCGCGAGCGCCACCGAGATCAGCTCCTTCCACGCCGCCCCGCTGCGGGACGGCCTGAAGTCGCTCCAGCTGGCCTTCCGCGAGGCCTCGATCGTTCCGGACGAGCCGGGCCAGGGGCCGGGCGAGAAGTTCACGGGTCCCGTGTACGCCTGATCCCACGACGAAAGCCGCATGAGGCGGGTCCCTCCGTGACGTTACGGAGGGACCCGCCTCATGTGCGTGGTCCGGCGGGTGACGTGGTTCAGCGGGTGAACAGCGGCTCGCCGGGAGGAGCCGGCGCGTCCGACGGCAGCAGCGCCAGGTCCAGCCCCCGCACCAGCCGGGCCCGCAGGGTGGTGTCCGCCGCCAGGGCCTCGGCGAGGCGGCGGGCGGCGGCCGCCGGGGCCTGCGCGTCCGCGGCCAGCACGATCGCGAGGGTTCCGTCGGCGTCCGCGCCGCCCGGGCCGAGGTGGGCGCGGAGCACGGCCGGCTCCGCGGCGACGGCCGCCCGTACGGCCTCCCGTACGGCGGGATCGGCCAGCGGGCCCGCGTCGGTGCGGCCCTCGGCGAGGGCGAGCAGCGCGGAGCCGGTCAGCTGGTAGGCGACCGGGCCGGCCAGGTCCAGGACCACGGTGTCGGCCTTCTCGTGCGCGGCGGCCGCCAGGGCCTGGTGCAGCGGAACCGCCACCGGCCGGGCCGCCGGGTCCCAGAGCGCGAGCGAGGCGGTCGAGGTGAAGGCGGGCAGGGCCCGTCGGTCACCCGCCCGCAGGGTCGGGACGGCCATGTCGCTGGTCTTCTCGCGCCGCAGGCCCGTCTCCGGGTCGGTCTCCACCTCGCCGAGGACCGCGACGACCGGCACGAGCAGGCGGGCGCCCTTGAGGGCGGCCAGCACCTGCGGCTCCTTCGTCCTGTCCTCGGCCCAGGCGGCCAGCGCCGCGGTCAGCCGCGGGTCGGCCGAGCCGTCGTCGTCGGAGAAGCCCGGGTCGGGAATGTTCTTGTTCGCCATGTTCGCCATGTTCGCCACAGTTACCCGACCCTACTGTGCCGGCCGGGCGTCCCGGCGCCGGGTGCCGCGTCGCGGCCGCCGGGCCAGTACGGCGGCCAGTGCGAGCAGCGCCGCCCCCGCGACCGCGGCCGCCGGGGGACCCAGCCGGGCGCTGCGCTCGGACGGGCGGACCGGCTCGGGTCCGGGGCCGAAGTACGCGCGCTCGGCCGCGGCGGGCGCGGGCACCGGCGCCTCCGGCCGCATCGCCTCGGCGACCTGGAGGGCGGCGACGGGATCCACCGTGCCGTGGCCGCGGGCGTCGTCGCGGCCGCCGGCCGGGCTGTCGGCCGCGGTGTCCTCCAGCAGCTTCTTGATCTGGGCCGGGGACAGCTCCGGATGCGCGGCCTTGACGAGGGCCGCGGCGCCGGAGACGAAGGCCGCCGCGGCGCTGGTGCCCCAGCCCTCGTAGTAGGCGCGGTCGGGGTCGGCGATGACCACGTCGACGCCGGGAGCGCTGACGGTGGCGTACCAGTTGCGGGTGGAGAACTTGGCCTTCTTGCCGCGGCGGTCGACGGCGGTGACGGCGATGACCCCCGGGTAGGCGGCCGGGTAGGAGACACGGTCCCCCGACTCGCCGCCGTTGCCGGCGGAGGCGACGACGACCACGCCCTTGGCGAGCGCGTACTGCACGGCCTCGTCCTCCCCCGCCTCGTGGTGGGCGGAGTCGCTGTCGTCACCGAGCGACAGGTTGATCACGTCGGCGCCGTGGTCCGCGGCCCAGCGGATGCCGTCGGCGAGGGCGCCGCCCTTGCTCTCGCGGGCCTGGGCGCGGCCCGGGTCGCCCTCCTCCAGGATCACCCGGACCGGCAGGATCGTCGCCTGCGGGGCGATGCCGAGGACGCCCTGGCCGCGGCTGGGTCCGTGGCCGTGCCCGGCGATGATGCTGGCCATGGCGGTGCCGTGGCGGGCCCAGGCCTTGTCGCCGCGGCCGGCGCCCATGCCGATGAGGTCGGTGCCGTCGAGGACCTGCCCGGCGAGGTCGGGGTGGGAGTCGTCGACCCCGGTGTCGAGGACGGCGACGGTGACCCCGTCGCCCCGGGTGGTGCCCCAGGCCTCCTCGGCGCGCAGCGCCAGCAGGCCCCACTGGCGGTCCCGGATGGTGTCGGCGGCGGCCGGGGACGCGGTGGCGGTCGCGAGGAGCGCGGCGGCGGTCAGGACGGCGGCGCCCCGGCCGAGCGCGCGTCGGGGGGTCATCGCGCGGCCTCCTGGGCGGGCTTGACGGAGGGTTTGGCGGCGGGCTTGGCCGAGGCCGAGGGCGTGGCGGGCGGTACGGCGAGGGCCGCCAGGCCGTGTCCGATGCGGTCGGCGACCGCCCCGGCCTCGTGCCCGAGGCCCGCCTGGGCGACGGCTCCCGTGGCGTCCTTCTTCGTCAGGTCCGCGGCGGGGCGGGGCGCGTCCAGGGGGCGGCCGTCGGCGAAGGCGGAGACGGTGTAGACGACGACGGGGGCCTCGGCGATGACGGACGCGGCCCAGGCGGCGCGCTGGGTGTCGGCGAACCCGTACGCGGGCGGAGCGGTGAACCGGCCGGTGAGGGCGGTCATCGCGGGGGCGTCGGCGGGGGTGAAGACCATGCCGACGGTGATCAGTGAGCTGCGGGTGGCGTCGGTGTAGGTGGCGCGGAGCACGCGGGTGCAGCCGGTGGCGGCCAGCAGGCTCTGCCAGTCGGCGGCGAGCGCGGCCGCGCAGTCGGCGTCGGGGGCCAGGGCGATACGGGTCCAGGTGCGGTCGGAGCCGCCGGGACCGGTCGCGGGGCCGCCCAGCACGGGCGGGAAGAGGCTGTCCACGGGCGCGGCCCGCCACAGCGACTCGGCCTTGCGGTAGGCGGCGTCGGCGGGCAGGGGCCGGTGGGCGGCGCGGTGTTCGGACCAGGCGGTGAGGCCGGCTCCGCCGACGAGGCCGCCCCCGATGAGGGCGCAGAGCGCGGCGGCGAGGACCCGTCCGGGGCGGCGGCGCGGCGGGGCGTGCGCGGGCTGGGGGGACGGGAGTGGGTCGGGCTCGCCCAGGAGCGTGGTCCGCGGTGTCGTCGTGGTCATCCGGCGGCTCCGCCCCCCGTTCCGTACGGCTGCCTGTCCGTACTCTACGGGGTCCCCGGCGGGGCCGTTGCGGTGCCCGGCGAGGGCGGATGCGGGGGCCGGGGCCGGGTGGGGACCGGGGTGCGCTCCAGGTCGGGGAGCGGGGTGCGGACCGGCGTGGGGACCGGTGCGGGGACCGGTGTGGGGACCGCGCACCCCTACCCACCGGTAGAGACCTCTGGCAAGCTGCCGCCCATGAACTCCCCCGCCGCCGATCGCGCCCGGTACGACCAGGCGACCGCGCATCTGGACGCGCCGCTGGCCATCGTGGATCTCGACGCCTTCGACGCCAACGCCGACGACCTGGTGCGCCGGGCCGGCGGGAAGCCGGTCCGGGTCGCCAGCAAGTCGGTCAGGTGCCGCGCGCTGCTCGAACGGGTGCTGGCCCGGCCCGGGTTCGCCGGGATCATGTCGTACACCCTCGCCGAGTCGCTCTGGCTGGCCCGGTCGGGGTTCGAGGACGTCCTGCTCGCCTACCCGTCCGCGGACCGGGGCGCGTTCGGCGAGCTGGCGAACGATGCCAAGCTGGCCGGCGCCGTCACCGTGATGGTGGACGATCCCGCGCAGCTGGAGCTGATCGACGGGGCCCGCGACGGGGGCGCCGAGGAGATCCGGGTCTGCCTGGAGCTGGACACCGCCCTGCACCTGCTCGGCGGCAGGCTGCGGGTCGGTGCCCGGCGCTCCCCGCTGCGCGAGCCGGGGCAGTTGGCCGAGCTGGCCCGTACGGTCGCCGCCCGGCCCGGATTCCGGGTCGTCGGCCTGATGGCGTACGAGGGCCATGTCGCCGGGGTCGGCGACGCGCTGGCCGGCCGGCCGCTGCGCTCGCGGGCCATCCGGCTCATGCAGAGCGCGGCCCGCAAGGAGCTGGCGGCGCGGCGCGCCGAGGTGGTGCGGGCCGTCCGCGCGGTGGTGCCGGACCTGGAGTTCGTCAACGGGGGCGGGACCGGCAGCGTGCAGCAGACCGCCGCCGAGGCCGCGGTGACGGAGATCGCCGCCGGGTCGGGGCTCTACGTGCCGCGGCTCTTCGACAACTACACCTCCTTCAGCGGGCGTCCGGCGGCCCTGTTCGCGCAGCCGGTCGTGCGCCGGCCCGGTGTGGGCGTGGTGACCGTGCTCGGGGGCGGCTATCCCGCCTCCGGCGCGGCGGGCCCCGACCGGCTGCCGGTTCCGTATCTGCCCCAGGGGCTGCGCTACGACCCCCAGGAGGGCGCGGGCGAGGTGCAGACCCCGCTGCTGGGCGGCCCGGCCGACGATCTGCTGATCGGCGACCGGGTCTGGTTCCGGCACGCGAAGGCGGGCGAACTGTGCGAGCGGTTCGACACCTTGCACTTCGTCGAGGGGGACCGGGTGACGGGCACCGCCCCGACGTACCGGGGCGAGGGCCGTACCTTCCTCTGAGCGGGTCAGAAGACGGAGTCGGTCTGGTCGGGGATGACGCTCGCGTCGCCCCGCAGGACCGGGCCCTTGGCGCCGTCGTGGTCGACGTAGCCCGTCGTCGCGCACGGGTAGGGGCCGGTCTTCTGCTTCTTCGGCTCTATGAACATGGGGTTGACGATCCAGCGGCCGTCGCTGTTGTCGTACGCCCGGCACATCAGCTCGTTCTTGTTGCGGTTCACGACGAGCCGCAGGGCGGTCGCGTCGCGCAGGAACGAGATGTCGGTGTCGGAGTCTCCGGCGGCGAACACCTGCCGGCGGGCGGCCGGCTGGACCTTCTCGGCGGCCGCGCCGCGCACCCCGTGGATCTCCTTGTTGATCCAGCAGCGCTTGCCGTCGATGTAGGTGATCATCGTGTCGGCGCCGTCCCGGACGGATCCGCAGCCTTTCAGGTGGGAGGTGAACTTCCCGCCGTGCGTGGTCGTGTTGCGGATGCCGATGACGTGGTCCGCGTCGATGCCGACGCCCTTGGCCCACACCTCGACGACCGGCTGCGGCGAGGCCGAGCTGATCCAGACGTCGAAGCCGGCCTTCTGGAGGCTGTTGATCAGGTCCTTCTGCTGGTCGTAGTAGCGGACCCAGCCGGTGGCGGTGCCGGTGCCGACCCGCTGCGCGGCGCCGATGGGCGCGGCGAGGTTCTCGGTGCGGGCGGCGGCGGCGAAGCCGCGGATCTCGCGGGCGGTCCAGCCTTGCATCAGCTGGGGCAGCCAGGCGTACGAGGGCTCCGTGGTGCGGCGGTCCCAGCCGGCGAAGGCGGCGGCACCGGTGCGGGTCGCGGCGGTCCCGTAGACGGCGTTGATCTCGTCGGCGCAGCCGGCGCCCTCGGGGGTCCCGGTGGGCAGCGGGGCGCCGGGTCGGGCGAGGGCGGCGCAGGCGTCGGCCAGGGCCCGGGCGGCGGCGGGGGTCAGGAAGCGGCTGGTGGTGGACCAGTCCCCGGCGGCGGGCTGGCGGATCCTGCCGTTGCGCAGCAGCCAGTACATGGTGGCGTCGCCCACGTCGTTCTTGACGACGGTGTTGTCCCAGTCGAAGACGGCGACGGGCTTGTGCCGCCGGCCGCAGGTGCCGTACTGGTCGATGAGCTGCTGGAGCCGGGCCTGGTTGTCCCCGTACCAGCCGCCGCCGACCGTGACACGGGGGCAGGAGGCCTGGCCCGCCTGGGCGGGGGGCGCCAGGAGGAGTCCGGAGCCGGTGACGGCCATGAGGGCGAGGGGGGCCGCCCATTTTCTCTGCATGCTGCTCCTCGGGGTTCGGGACGCGGTCCGGAGGTGGTCGGGATGTGGAACGGCCGGGCGCCTCGTGAGGCGCCCGGCCGGGCCCGGCTGACGGGGGCTGGCTACAGGGGGGTGACGTACGCGCCGGAGATGCCGCCGTCGACGAGGAAGTCGGTGGCGTTGATGAAGGAGGAGTCGTCGCTGGCGAGGAAAGCGACGGCGGCGGCGATCTCGGTGGGCTCGGCGAACCGGCCCAGCGGGATGTGCACGAGGCGGCGGGCCGCGCGCTCGGGGTCCTTGGCGAACAGCTCCTGGAGCAGCGGGGTGTTGACGGGCCCCGGGCACAGGGCGTTGACGCGGATGCCCTCGCGGGCGAACTGCACGCCGAGCTCGCGGGACATGGCGAGGACGCCGCCCTTGGAGGCGGTGTAGGAGATCTGGGAGGTGGCGGCGCCCATGATGGCCACGAAGGAGGCGGTGTTGATGATGGAGCCGCGGCCCTGGCGCTGCATGTAGGGCAGGGCGGCCTTGCAGCACAGGTAGACGGAGGTGAGGTTGACGTCCTGGACCCGCTTCCAGGCCTCCAGGCCGGTGGTGAGGATCGAGTCGTCGTCCGGGGGCGAGATGCCCGCGTTGTTGAAGGCGATGTCCACGGAGCCGTAGGTGTCGAAGGCGGTCTTGAAGAGGGCCTCGACCTCCTCGGGGCTGGTGACGTCGACCTTCACGAAGGTCCCGCCGACCTCCTCGGCCGCGGCCTTGCCGGCGGTCTCGTCGATGTCGCCGCAGACGACGTTGGCGCCCTCGGAGGCGAGCCGGCGGGCGGTGGCGAGGCCGATGCCGCTGCCGGCGCCGGTGATGACGGCGGTGCGGCCGACGAGGCGGCGGCAGACGATCTCTTCAGTGGTCATGTTCTTCAGGCCTCCGTGCTGATGAAGACGTTCTTGGTCTCGGTGAAAGCGGTGAGGGCGTCGGGTCCGAGCTCGCGGCCGAGCCCGGACTGCTTGTAGCCGCCGAAGGGGGTCCAGTAGCGGACGCTGCTGTGGGAGTTGACGGACAGGTTGCCCGCGGCGACGGCGCGCGAGACGCGCAGGGCGCGGCCGATGTCGCGGGTCCAGAGGGAGCCGGAGAGGCCGTACTCGGTCGCGTTGGCCAGGCGTACGGCGTCCTCCTCGTCCTCGAAGGGCAGGACGACGGCCACCGGGCCGAAGACCTCCTCGACGGCGACGGGCGCGGTGGGGGCGACGTCCGTGACGAGGGTCGGCGGGTACCAGAAGCCGGGGCCTTCGGGGGCGGTGCCGCGGATCGTGGTGAGGTCGTCGGTGAGATAGGACCGTACGCGCTCCAGCTGGGTCCGCGAGATCAGCGGGCCCATCTGGGTCTTCTCGTCGAGCGGGTCGCCCACGGCCACGGCTGCGATGCCCGGGGCGACAAGCTCCAGGAAGCGGTCGTAGGCGGAGCGCTGTACGAGGATCCGGGTGCGGGCGCAGCAGTCCTGGCCGGTGTTGTCGAGGAAGGCCATGGGGGCGGCGGCCGCGGCGGCTTCGAGGTCGGCGTCGGCGAAGACGATGTTGGGGCTCTTGCCGCCGAGTTCGAGGGTGACGCGCTTCACCCGGTCGGCGCACTTGGCCATGATCTGCTTGCCGACACGGGTGGAGCCGGTGAAGACGATCTTGGCCACGCCAGGGTGTTCGACGAGCGCGTCGCCCGCGACCGCCCCGTGGCCGGGGAGCACCTGGAAGAGGTGTTCGGGGATCCCGGCTTCGAGGGCGAGTTCGGCGAGGCGCAGCGCGGTCAGCGGGGTGGTCTCGGCGGGCTTGAGGATGACGGCGTTGCCGGCGGCGAGCGCCGGGGCCAGGCCCCAGGCGGCGATCGGCATGGGGAAGTTCCAGGGGGCGATCACGCCGATGACGCCGAGGGGTTCGAGGAAGGTGACGTCGATGCCGCCGGCGACGGGGATCTGGCGGCCGGAGAGCCGCTCCACTCCCCCGGCGGCGAAGTCGAGGAGGTCGCGTACGTTGCCGGCTTCCCAGCGGGCGTTGCCGATGGTGTGGCCGGCCTCGCGGACCTCCAGCTGCGCCAGTTCCTCGATGTGCCCGTCGACGACCGCGGCGAAGCGCCGCAGCAGCCGGGCCCGGTCGGCGGGGGCGGCCGCCGCCCAGGCGCGCTGGGCCGCGGCGGCCCGGGCGACGGCCGCGTCGACATCGTCCCGTGTGGCGGCCGGGACGATGGCGACGATTTCCTCGGTGGCCGGATTGAGGACCTTCAACTGGGGAGGGGCCAGCACATCGGACACGTGGTGCCTCACAGACGTTCGGAGTTCGGAGGGAGGGTTACAGGCGTTCGAAGGAGCGGCGCAGCTCCCAGTCGGTCACCGCGGAGTCGTACGCGTCGAGTTCCACGCGGGCCATGTTCCGGTAGTGGGCGACCACTTCGGGGCCGAAGGCGGCCTTGGCGATCTCGCTGTTCTCCCAGAGCTCGGCGGCTTCGCGGAGGGTGGCGGGGACGTGCGCGTAGTCGGCGGTGTAGGCGTTCCCGCCGCAGGCCTCGGGCAGCTCCAGGCGGTTCTCGACGCCGTAGAGCCCGGCCGCGACCAGGCCGGCGACGGCGAGGTAGGGGTTCACGTCCCCGCCGGGGAGGCGGTTCTCGAAGCGCATGGAGCGACCGTGGCCGACGACTCGGAGCGCGCAGGTGCGGTTGTCCACGCCCCAGGCGACGGCGGTCGGCGCGAAGGATCCCGGCCGGAAACGCTTGTACGAATTGATGTTGGGGGCGTAGAGAAGGGAGAAGTCGCGCAGCGCGGCCAGCTGACCGGCCAGGAAGTGCCGCATCAGCGGTGACATTCCGCCCGGTCCGTCCCCGGCCATGGCGTTGTGTCCGTCGGCGTCACCGAGCGAGAGGTGGATGTGACAGGAGTTGCCTTCGCGCTCGTCGAACTTGGCCATGAAGGTGAGGGAGACGCCCTCCTGGGCCGCGATCTCCTTCGCCCCGGTCTTGTAGACGGAGTGCTGGTCACAGGTGGTGAGCGCCTCGTCGTAGCGGAAGGCGATCTCGTGCTGGCCGAGGTTGCACTCCCCCTTCGCCGACTCGACGACCAGGCCCGCGGCCTGCATCTCGTTGCGGATGCGGCGCAGCAGCGGTTCGACGCGGCCGGTCCCGAGGACGGAGTAGTCGATGTTGTACTGGTTGGCGGGGGTCAGGCCGCGGTAGTTGGCGTTCCAGGCCTGCTCGTAGGTGTCCTGGAAGACCATGAACTCCAGCTCGGTGCCGACCATCGCGGTGTATCCGAGCTCGCCGAGCCGCTCCAGCTGGCGGCGCAGGATCTGCCGGGGCGCGGCGACGACGGGCGAGCCGTCGTTCCAGGCGAGGTCGGCGAGGACGAAGGCGCTGCCCGGGTTCCAGGGGATGCGGCGCAGGGTGGCGAGGTCGGGGTGCATGGCGAAGTCGCCGTAGCCCCGGTCCCAGGAGGACATCTCGTACCCGTCGACGGTGTTCATGTCGGTGTCGACGGCGAGCAGGTAGTTGCAGCCCTCGGTGCCGTGCGCGAGGACCTCGTCGAGGAAGAACTGAGCGGCGAACCGCTTGCCCTGGAGGCGCCCCTGCATGTCGGGGAAGGCCAGGACGACTGTGTCGATCTCACCGCTGGCGACGAGGGAGCGGAGCTCCTCGGGCGCGAGCGGCGGCTTGCGGTCTACCACTGGAATCTCTCCTTCGGTGAGCCGAGGAGGCCTAAGGTATTGAATAGAACCATTGCTTGGGAAGGGGAGGAGCCGAGATGACCGACACGGCGAGCGAAGGTGACGCCGCACGGCGACTGAATCCCGTGCTGCGGCAGGTGCGGGCGGGCAACGGCTTCGAGGAGGCCCTGGAGCAGATCCTCCAGGTGGTCCGGCTGGGTCTGGTGCCGGGCGGCGAACGCCTGCCGCCCGAGCGCGAGCTGGCGGAGCGGATGGGAATCAGCCGGGTCACCCTGCGCGAGGTGCTGAAGGTCCTGCAGGACCAGGGCCTGGTCGAGGCCCGGCGCGGGCGGTACGGCGGAACGTTCGTCCGGCCCCGCCCCGACACCCCGGCGGGCGGCGCCGAGGAGGAACTGCGCCGGCGCGTCGCGGGCGTGGACATCGAGGACGTCCTGCGGTTCCGCGAGGTCCTGGAGGTGGGGGCGGCCGGACTGTGCGCCTCCCAGGGGCTGACCGAGGAGGGCACCGAGCGGCTGCTCGCCGCGCTGGGAGCCACCCACGACGCCCCGCTCGCCGACTACCGCCGCCAGGACACCCTCTTCCACCTCACCCTGTGCGAACTGGCCGGGTCCGCCACCCTGACGGCCCAGTACGCGGCCGTCCGGGCCACGGTCAACGACCTGCTGGACTGCATCCCGCTGCTCGTGCGCAACCTGGAGCACTCCCAGCAGCAGCACACCGCGCTGGTGGAGTCGGTGCTGGAACGGGACGCGGCCGGGGCGCGCGAGACGATGCGCGAGCACTGCTGCGGGACGGCCGCGCTGCTGCGGGGCTTCCTGACCTGAGCCGATCCGGGGAGGCCCGAGAGGGATTCGTAACTTCTGTTTAACGCAGAGGTCTTGCGCACTCCACTCCACTGCGGCAAAGGTACGCCCCACAACCATTGCCCTGAGGCAGGAGCGCACGATGGCCAACGACATCGAGCCACGGCGGACAGCCGTAGCCGAATCCACCGGATCCCCCGCGGGCGGCGATGACTACCTGGAGCGCCGCACCCTGCGCCGCGGCAGCGCCGGCTGGCTGCTGCTCACCGGCCTCGGCGTCGCGTACGTCGTCTCCGGTGACTTCTCGGGCTGGAACGTCGGCCTGGAGAAGGGCGGCTTCGGCGGCCTCGCCATCGCCACCGTCCTCATGGGCGCGATGTACGCCTGCCTGGTCTTCTCCCTCGCGGAACTGTCCACCATCCTGCCGACGGCGGGCGGCGGTTACGGCTTCGCCCGCCGCGCGCTGGGTCCCTGGGGCGGCTTCCTCACCGGCACCGCCATCCTCATCGAATACATCCTGGCCCCGGCCGCGATCGTCATCTTCATCGGCGACTACGTGGAATCCCTCGGCCTGTTCGGCCTCACCTCCAGCTGGCCGGTCTACCTCGGCTGCTTCGTGATCTTCATCGGCGTGCACCTCTGGGGCGTGGGCGAGGCACTGCGCTTCAGCCTCGTCGTGACCGCCATCGCCGTCGCCGCGCTGCTGATCTTCGCGGTGGGAGCCTTCACCGAGTTCGACACCGCCGGCCTGAACGACATCGCCGTGGACGAGACCGCCTTCGGCTCGAACTCCTGGCTGCCGCTGGGCGTGCTGGGCATCTGGGCCGCGTTCCCCTTCGGGATGTGGTTCTTCCTCGGCGTGGAAGGCGTACCGCTCGCGGCCGAGGAGGCGAAGGACCCGGTCCGCTCCATGCCGAAGGCGCTCGCCATCTCCATGGGGATCCTCACCCTGCTGGCGCTGATCACCTTCTTCGCCGCGACCGGCGCCCAGGGCGCCGACGCCGTCAAGGCAGCCGGCAACCCCCTGGTCGTGGCCTTGGAGGGGGACGACGGCCCGACCGCACTGAGCCGCTTCGTGAACTACGCGGGCCTGGCCGGCCTGGTGGCCTCCTTCTTCTCCCTCATCTACGCGGGCTCGCGCCAGCTCTTCGCCCTCTCCCGGGCCGGCTACCTGCCCCGCTTCCTCTCCCTCACCTCGAAGCGCAAGGCCCCGTACCTGGGCCTCGTCATCCCCGGCGCGATCGGTTTCGCCCTCGCCGCGGCCACCGGCAACGGCGCCCGCATGCTCAACATCGCGGTGTTCGGGGCGACCATCTCCTACGCGCTGATGGCCCTCTCCCACATCGTCCTGCGCCGCCGGGAGCCGGGCCTGGAGCGCCCGTACCGCACCCCCGGCGGGATCCTGACCTCCTCGGTGGCCTTCGTACTCGCCCTGTCGGCCCTGGTCGCCACCTTCCTGGTGGACAAGGACGCGGCATTCATCGCGCTGGCCGTGTACGCCGTCGCCCTCGCCTACTTCGCGATCTACAGTCGGCACCACCTCGTGGCCTCGGCGCCCGAAGAGGAATTCGCGGCTCTCGCCGAAGCCGAGGCGGAACTGACCCGCGACTGAAATTCTGACCCTGCTGTCTGCTCCTGCTCCTGCCCCTTGCCCCTGCCCTCGCCGGAGGTATCGAACGTGCCCAGGCCGCTCATCGGCATCACCACCTACGTGGAGGAATCCACCCGCTACGGGATGTGGGACCTCCCGACGTCCCTCGTACCGACCGGGTACTACGAACTCGTCCAGGCTGCGGGCGGCTCGGCCGTACTGCTCCCACCGGACGAACCCGAGGCGGCGGCGGAGGTGTTGAGCCGCGTGGACGGCCTGGTGGTCGCGGGCGGCCCGGACCTGGACCCGGTCCACTACGGCGCCGCGCGCGACCCCCGTACGGGGGCCCCCGCGACGGTCCGCGACCACTGGGAGCTGGCCCTGCTCACCGCGGCGCTCGACTCGGACACTCCGGTGCTGGGCATCTGCCGGGGCATGCAGGCACTGAACGTGGCCCTCGGCGGCACGCTGATCCAGCACATGGACGGCCACGCCGACACCCCGGGCGCCACCTCCTGGCACCCGGTCCGCCCGGTCCCGGGCACCCGGTACGCGGCGCTGGTCCCCGAGGTGGCGGAGGTCCCGACCTTCCACCACCAGGCCGTCGACCGCCTGGGCCGCGGCCTGATCGTCTCGGCCCACGCGCTGGACGGCACGGTGGAGGCGATCGAACTCCCGGACCCCTCCTGCTGGGTCGTGGGCGTCCAATGGCACCCGGAACGCGACAAGGACACCCGCGTGATGGCGTCCCTCATCGAGGCGGCCACTGCCCGCGCGGCGATCCCGGTGGCCTGACCGCTGCGCGGGGCTTCCCGGGCTCCGCCCGGCCCCGCGCCTCAATCGCCGGCGCGGCTCAAAGATCCGGGGCTCCGCCCCGAACCCCGCTCCTCAAACGCCGGAGGGGCTGAAATATAGCCCCGCCGGCGTTTGAGGCGCGGGGGTCCGGGGGCAGCGCCCCCGGCAACGGCGCCGCACCCGCCCCCCCCCAGCCGGGCGGCTAGGCGCGGCGACGGGTCAGCGACAGCAGGTCCCGCGCCGGGCCGGCCGGCCGAGCACCCGCCGGCCAGACGGCCCGCAGCACACGGTCCAGCGCCGCACCGGCGACCGGCACCTCCACCAGCCTCCGCGCCGCCAGCTCGTCCACCACCGCCAGCTCCGACAACACGCACGGCCCCGCACCGCTCAGCGCCGCCGCCTTCACCGCGGTGGTCGACGCCAGCTCCAGCAGCGGCGGCGCCAACCCCCCGCTCGAAGCCAGCGCGGCGTCCAGCACCTGCCGCGTCCCCGACCCCCGCTCCCGCAGGATCAGCGGGGTCGACGCCAGTTCCGCCGCCTCCACCCCCCGCGAGCGCCGTGCCCACGGGTGCCCCGGCGCCACCGCCACGACGAGGCGGTCCTGCGCGATCACCGCCGAGTCCAGGCCCTCCGGGACCGTCAGCCCCTCCACGAAGCCGAGGTCCGCCTCGTGGGTGAGCACCCGCTCGGCGACCACCGCCGAGTTCCCCGCGTGCAGCGACACCGCCGTGTCCGGCCGCTGCCCGCGCAGCGCGATCAGCCACCCCGGCAGCAGGTACTCCGCGATGGTCATGCTGGCGGCCACCCGCAGCCGCGAGTCCCGCTGCCCGCGCAGGGCCTGCGCGCCCGCGTCGAAGGCCTCCGCCGCCTCCACCACCCGCCGCGCCCAGTCCGTGACCAGCGCGCCTTCCGCCGTCAGCGTCGACCCCCGCGGCGAACGGTCCACCAGCGCCACGCCGAGCCGCGTCTCCATCGCCCGGATCCGGCTGCTCGCCGCGGGCTGGGTGATGCCCAGCCGCCGCGCCGCGCCGCTCAGGCTGCCCACCCGCGCGACCGCGAGCAGCAGTTCCAGCGCACCCAGGTCCGGCACCCGGTGCGCCAGCGGAACCCACTCCTCGTCAGACATAACATCAGTTTATGGCCTCATAGCGAGATGACCTCTGCCGCCCCGGCCGCACCGGCACGAGGCTGGGGACATGGCCACCACCCTCGTGCGACCCCGCACCACCACTTCCCAGCTGCCCCAGGCCCACAAGGCCCTGCGGCACCTGGGCCCCAACTGGTACGCCTCCGTCATGGGCACGGCGATCATCGCCAACGCCGGCGCCACCCTCCCGTACCAGATACCCGGCCAGCGCGTGGCCTGCCAGCTCGTCTGGGCCCTGTCCGCAGTCGTCCTCGCCGTCCTGCTCACCGCCCGCGCCGGCCACTGGATCCACCACCGCGACCAGGCCCGCGCCCACCTCCTCGACCCCGCCGTCGCCCCCTTCTACGGCTGCCTCGCGATGGCCCTGCTGGCCGTCGGCGGCGGCACCCTCATCGTCGGCAAGGACCTCATCGGGACCGGCGCCGCCGTCGCCGTGGACACCGTGCTCTTCACCGCCGGCACCGCGATAGGCCTGGTCATGGCCGTGGCCGTGCCCTACCTGATGGTGGTCCGCCACAAGGTCGAGCCCCGCCAGGCCACCCCCGTCTGGCTGCTGCCCCTGGTCGCCCCGATGGTCTCCGCCGCCGTCGGCCCCCTGCTGATCCCCCACCTGCCCGCCGGCCAGCCCCGCGAGGCCCTGCTGCTCGCCTGTTACGCCATGTTCGGCATCAGCCTGCTCGCCGTGCTGCTGATGCTCCCCCTGGTCTTCGGCCGGCTGATCGTGGGCGGCCCCCTCCCCCTGGCGCTCACCCCCACGCTCTTCCTGGTCCTCGGCCCCCTCGGCCAGTCCACCACCGCCGTGAACCAGCTCGCCGACATGGCTCCCCAGTCGATCGGCGCCCCCTACGCCGGGGCGCTCGGCGCCTTCGCCGTCGTCTACGGGGTCCCCGTGATGGGCTTCGCCCTCCTGTGGCTGGCCCTCTCCGTGGCCATGCTGGTCCGGGCGGCCCGTCACGGCATGGGGTTCGCCATGACCTGGTGGGCCCTGACCTTCCCCGTCGGCACCTGCGTCACCGGCGCCGCCGGCCTGGCCCGCCACACCGGCCTGACCGCCTTCGCCTGGCTCGCCGCGGCCCTCTTCCTCGCCCTGGTGACCGCCTGGCTGCTCGCCGCCGTACACACCCTGCGCGGCCTGTTCTCCGGCCGCCTGCTCGCCGCTCCCCGCTAGGTCCTGTCCGGGCGGACAGGACCTAAAGGGCTTCGCGCAGGGCCCGGCCCAGCACCTCCGGGGCCTGCGCCAGCGAGGGTCCGTACCAGGTCAGGTGCCGCCCGCTGACCAGCGCGGCCGGCAGGCCGGGGAAGGCCTCCGGGCCGTCCTCGGCCGTGAAGCGGTACGGCTCGTCCGGGAGCACCACAAGATCGCAGCCACTGGCCGCCAGCTCCTCCACCGGCACCCGGGGATACCGCTCCGGGTGCCCCGCGTACGCGTTGCGCACCCCCAGCCGTGCCAGCAGGTCCCCCGCGAAGGTGTCCCGGCCCAGCACCATCCAGGGCCTGCGCCACACGGGTACGAAGGCGGTGAGCGCTCCGACCGGCTCCACCCGGGCCCACGCGGTCTCCGCGTCCGCCAG
Organism: Streptomyces sp. NPDC030995; assembly: GCF_055571215.1. Taxonomy (NCBI): domain Bacteria; kingdom Bacillati; phylum Actinomycetota; class Actinomycetes; order Kitasatosporales; family Streptomycetaceae; genus Streptomyces; species Streptomyces sp. NPDC030995. The sequence goes on along the minus strand of NZ_JBVIFS010000003.1, from coordinate 207,217 downwards.
CCACCCCGGCCGCCCCAGCCCCAGCGCCCCCACCAGCACCCGGTCCAGCTCCCGCAGCGCCTGCGGCAGGTCCCGGATCTCGGTGACCAGCACCTCCACCCCCGCCGCGCGCAGCGCCGCCAGGTCGGGGGCCCGGTTCTCCTCCTCGTTGGCGATCACCAGGTCCGGCCGCAGCTCCGCGATCCTGCGTACGTCGGGGTTCTTCGTCCCCCCGATCCGCACCGCGTCACCGAGGTCCGCCGGATGCGTGCACCAGTCCGTGACCCCGACGAGGAGGCCGGGCGCGCTCTCGGCCACCGCCTCGGTCAGCGAGGGCACCAGCGAAACGACCCGCCGCACCGCGCTCAGTGCCCCGGCGACGGGGGCTCGGACGTCGCGTGGATGTGGTCGCCCACCGCGACCACCAGGATCCGGGTGTCCTCGGTGACGGCCCGCCAGCGATGGCGTACGCCTCCCGACAGGAACAGCGCGTCCCCGCTCTCCAGCCGGTACGCGCGCCCCTCCGCCTCCACTTGGCAGGCACCCGCGACCACGTACATCAGCTCGTCGTTGCGGTGCTGGTACTCGCGGCCGGCGTCCTGGTCCCCGGTGAACTCCAGGGCGTGCAGCTGGTGGTGCCCGCGTACGAGGGGCCGCACGCCGGGGACCGGGGTCAGCCCGGACTCGTCGCCGGCTCGTACGAGGTCCACCGTGCGCGCGGTGTCGGAAGCGGCCAGCAGCTCCACGGCCGTGGTCTCCAGCGCGTCCGCGACCCGCTCCAGGGACCGCATGCTGGGCCGGGCCCGCTCGTTCTCTATCTGACTCAGGAAGGGCACCGACAGGCCGCTGCGCGCCGACACGGCGGCCAGCGTGAGATGGAGCGCCCGGCGCCGCTTGCGCACGGCGACGCCCACACGAAGCGGCTCCTTGCCGTCCTTGTCCTTGTCCCTGTTCTTGTCGTGCCTGTCGTTCCTGTCGTCCAGCTTGTCGACCAGGCCGTCCGTGCCGTCCCTGCTGTTCATTTCGGGGCTGCCCTCCCCATGTCTGTCGCACATCGGTGTGCTGTAAGCACCATACGCAGCAACCGGCTCCGGTTTCGCGTGCACGGGCCTTCCCGTACCCGTCCGCTCACTGTCCGTGGCGCGGGCACGTTGCGGCATCATCGACTCCGTGACGACACGACGCCTGATGCTCCTGGACACCGCATCCCTCTACTACCGCGCCTACTTCGGTGTGCCGGACTCCGTGAAGGCCCCCGACGGCACCCCCGTCAACGCCGTGCGCGGGCTGCTCGACTTCATCGGCCGGCTCGTCCAGGACCACCGGCCGGACGACCTGGTGGCCTGCATGGACGCCGACTGGCGGCCGCACTGGCGGGTGGAGCTGATCCCCTCCTACAAGGCCCACCGGGTCGCACTGGAGACCGAGACCGGCCCCGACGTGGAGGAGACCCCGGACACCCTGGCCCCGCAGGTGCCAATCATCGAGGCGGCACTGGACGCCTTCGGCATCGCCCGGGTGGGGGTCGCCGGGTACGAGGCGGACGACGTGATCGGCACGCTCACCGCGCGCGCGACGGGCCCGGTGGACATCGTCACCGGCGACCGGGACCTGTACCAGCTGGTGGACGACGCCCGGCAGCGGCGGGTGCTGTACCCCCTCAAGGGGGTGGGCAGCCTCCAGGTGACGGACGAGGCGTGGCTCCGCGAGAAGTACGGCGTCGACGGCCCCGGATACGCCGACCTGGCACTGCTGCGCGGCGACCCGAGCGACGGGCTGCCGGGCGTGCCCGGCATCGGCGAGAAGACGGCGGCCAAGCTCCTCGACGCCTACGGCACCCTGGCCGGGATCATCGCGGCGGTCGACGACCCGAAGTCGAAGCTGACCCCCACGCAGCGCAAGCGGCTGGACGAGTCCCGGCCGTACCTGGCGGTGGCCCCGAAGGTGGTCCAGGTGGCCTCCGACGTCCCGCTCCCGCCCTTCGACCCGGCCCTGCCGAAGGCGCCCGCGCAGCCGGAACTGGTCGACGCGCTGGCCCATCGGTGGGGCCTGGGGGGAGCAGTGTCCCGCCTGAGCACCGCATTGCACGCTTGAGGTGCTAACTTAGGTAAGGCTAAGTTTTCAGGGGAGTCAGGGGAACACCGTGGCAGAAGGACGCGCCCGCAGCGTCGGTACCGCCGTCGTCGTACGCACCGAGCGGCTCTCGCCGCACATGGTGCGGATCGTGCTGGGCGGTGAGGGCCTGGCGGAATTCGGCGCGGGCGAGTTCACCGACCACTACGTCAAGATCCTCTTCCCCGCGGAAGGCGTCACCTACCCCGCGCCGTGGAACCTGGAGCAGATCCGCGCCGACTTCCCGCGGGCACAGTGGCCGCGCCAGCGCGCGTACACCGTACGGAGCTGGGACCCGGCGCACCTGGAGCTGACCCTCGACTTCGTCGTCCACGGCGACGAGGGCCTGGCCGGCCCCTGGGCGGCCCGCGTCCAGCCGGGGGAGCTCGTACGCTTCCTCGGCCCGGGCGGCGCCTACGCCCCGGACCCGACCGCCGACTGGCACCTCCTGGTGGGCGACGAGAGCGCGCTCCCGGCGATCGCCGCGTCGATGGAGCGGATGCCGGCGGGCGCGCGGGTCCACGCCCTCGTGGAGATCGAGGGCCCGGAGGACGAGCAGAAGATCGCCACCCCGGACGGCATCGTCCCGATCTGGCTCCACCGCGGCGACCGCCCGATCGGCGAGGCCCTGGTGGAGGCGGTCACCGCCCTGGAGTTCCCCTCGGCGGACGTCCACGCCTTCGTCCACGGCGAGGCGGGCTTCGTCAAGGAGCTGCGCCGCCACCTCCGCCTGGAACGCGGCATCCCCCGCGAACGCCTGTCGATCTCGGGCTACTGGCGCCTGGGCGAGACGGACGAGGGCTGGCGCGCGATCAAGCGCGACTGGAACGCCGCCGTAGAGGCCGAACAGGACCGGGCCACGGCCGCGTAGCCCGTCCCGACCCCTGGGCTCCGCCCCGGACCCCGCGCGTGGACTGCCGCGGCGCCATTGCCGGGGGCCCTGCCCCCGGACCCCCGCGCCTCAAACGCCGGCGGGGGGGGGAGAGAGACCAACAAGGGTTTTTGGCGGAGGGG